>DATEKI010000276.1:0-8481 GCA_035277545.1 Rhodanobacteraceae bacterium
CACCGTGGTCGGTCGCGTGGACAGCAACGAAGACCTGCAGGCGCCCAAGGGGCAGGAAGGCGTCGGCAAGTTGCTGGCATCGCTGTTCGATTACGGCACCACCACGCTCGATCGCGCGGCCTTCCACAAGGCGCTGGACGACATCGCCGCCACAGAATCCGGCGGCAGCCGCTTCAGCCTCGCCGTCCCTGCCGAGAATTTCGACAAGGGCCTGCAGTTGCTGGCCGACAACGAACTGCATCCGGCGTTGCCGCAGACGGCGTTCGCCGTGCAGCAGCGGACGTTGTCGCGCACGCTGGCCGGTGAGCTGCAGTCGCCGCAGTACAAGATGATGCGCGCCTTGATGAAGGGCCTTTTGCCTGCGGGCGATCCGGGCCTGCGCGAAGCCACGCCCAAAACCGTGGATGCGCTGACGCTCGATGACGTGAAGGATTACTTCGGCAAGGTCTACCGTCCCGACATGACCACCATCGTGGTGGTCGGCGACGTGACGCCGGAGGCCGCCAGGGCCGCGATCGAAAAGGCGTTCGATGGCTGGAAGGCGACCGGCCCGAAGCCCGACGTGGTGCCGAGGCCGGTGGCGGGCAATCCCGCCAGTTACACCGTGGTGCCGAACGCCTACGCGTCACAGGACCAGGTGCTGCTGGGCCAGATGCTCAACCTCAACCTGCACAATCCCGATCGCTACGCGCTGCAGCTGGGCAACGAGGTACTGGGCGGCAACGGCTTCGCCTCGCGGCTGATGGTGGATATCCGTGTCAACCACGGCTACGCCTACGGCGCGGGATCGGGCATGCAGTTCGACCGCTCGCGTTCGATCTTCTACGTGCAGTACGGCAGCGACCCGGACAAGGTCAAGTCGGTGGACGGGCTGATCGTCAAGAACATCGACGCGATGCGCGGCAGGCCGGTCAAGCCCGATGAGCTGACGAATGCCAAGCAGGCACGCATCCGCTCGATTCCGCTGGGCGTGTCGAGCGTCAACAAGATCGCGCGCTCGCTGCTGGAATGGAGCATCAACGGCGAACCGCTCAACGAACCGATGGTCGCGGCGAAACACTACCTCGACCTCAGCGCCACGCAGGTGCAGGACACGTTCAGGAAGTACGTCGATCCCGCGCACCTGGTGCAGGTGGTACAAGGCCCGGCACCGAAGCAGCACTGAGGTTCGACATCGCGAAAACAACAAGCCCGGTCGCGAGACCGGGCTTGTTCGCTTCAGGAACCCGGTTTTCCCGACGAAGCGGCGAGGTAATGCCGCTCGCCTTTCGCGGCATCGAACCAGACGGCTGTCAGCACACCGGTCTCGGGATCGACGAAGCGCTCGCCGGTGTCGGTCCAACGCGGGTCGGGACTCCCGCTTTGCACGGGCTTGTAGCGCCAACGTTCGATCGCCAGCGCGATGATCAGGAACAGGCCGCCGATGCAGGGGTCTGTCGGCGCCATGCCGCGTGGCCGCGCCGTCGGCTGTTTGCCCGCAGGGCAAGGAAGAGTGAGGAAGATGTATGTCGATACATAGACAAGCGATGACGCAGCCCTGTGGGCAAACAGCCCCGGCCCGAAGGGTTGCTCCGCAGCGGCCGCCATCCTTCGGTGCGCGCCTTGACCAGAGAACCACTCTGGCGCTGCGGCGCGCGCCTCGTCTGGCGATCGCTGCGGAAGCAACGCGGCTCGCGCGGCATGGCGTCGACAGACCCTGGTTGCGGCAGGAACAGCGCGAGCGCGCCACCAACCAGCAGTGCCACGGCCGCGACCAACAGCAGGATGGCGCCGATGACATACAGCGCGAGCATCAACACGGCGCTAGGCCTTCTCGATCACCACCGCCGTGCCATACGCCACGATCTCGCTCATGGTCTGGCCGATCTCGGATGAATCGAAGCGCATCATCACGACGGCGTTGGCGCCCATCGCCTGCGCGTTCTGCACCATGCGGTCGGTCGCATGGCGGCGCGCTTCTTCGAGCATCTGCGTGTATTCATTGATCTCGCCGCCGACGATCGAACGCAGGCCTGCCATCACGTTGCCGCCGATGCCGCGGCTGCGCACCACCAACCCGAACACCTGGCCCTTGGTTTCAGCAATGCGATGGCCCGCGATATTTTCAGTCGTGACGATAATCATGGACGCCTCGCTTTTCCGCTCATGCAATTATCTCCGCGTGTTGCCCAGCAGCCGCAGCAACTCCAGATACAGCCACACCAGCGTCACCATCAACGCGAACGCGCAATACCACTCCATGTAACGCGGGGCGCCCTGCTCGACGCCGCGCTCGATCAAATCGAAATCGAGCACCAGGTTCAACGCCGCGATGCACACCACGAAGACGCTGATCAGGATGCTCAGGGTGCCGCCGCCGAACAGGATCGAAGTGTTGACGCTGGTGAACGCGGAAAGCCCCCACGACACCAGGTACAGCAACAGGATCCCGCCGGTCGCGGCGAACACGCCCATCCGGAATTTCTGCGTAACCTTGATGACGCCGCTGCGATACAGAAGCAGCATCACCACCAGTACGCCGATGGACGCCATGATCGCCTGCAGAACGATGCCGTGGTATTGCACCTCGAACAGCGCCGAGATGCCGCCGAGGAAGGTGCCTTCCGCCAGCGCGTAAAGCGGTGCGGTCACCGGCGACCAGGTCGGCTTGAATGCGCTTGCCAGCGCGAACACCAGCCCGGCGATCAATCCGCCCCATAGGAAGGGCTGCACCGCGGCGACACCCGCGGCCGGGTCAAGGGTTCCGCCCGCCAGCATGAAACGATGCCAGGTCCACACGCCGGTGATCAGCATCAGCACCAGCAGCAAGCCGGTGCGCGCGATCGTGCCGTTGACGGTCATCGGCTCGCCGGTGGTGGCGGCGAGGTTCTGGAACGTCTTGTCGCGCAGGACGGGGTTGTTGGTTCGCAGGGCCATGGGGTTCTCCGGATTCAAAGCCGATATGCGGCCGTTCGCCGCGGCATCAAGCCAACTCTAGCGGACACCCCGCGGCGCCGCCATGCATCAGACCGCGAGGGCTCGCCCGGGTTCCGGCCGAAGGTCAGGCCTGGCTGGCGGCGGCCGCGTGCGCGTGTTCGGGTGGCCGAACGTCCGGCAGGAACACCGCGAGCAACCCCAGCAGCGGCAGGAAGGCGCACACCTGGTACACGAACACGATGCCGAAGTGATCGGCGATCACGCCGAGCACGGCGGCACCGAGGCCGCCCAGCCCGAAACTGAAACCGTAGAACAAGCCCGACACCATGCCGATGCGATGCGTCAGCATGTCTTGCGCGTACACGATGATCGCGGGAAATGCCGACGAAAGGATCAAGCCGATCACGACGCTCAGGGCAACCGTCGCGCCCAACCCGACGTACGGCAACGCCAGCGTGAACGGCGCGCAGCCCAGGATCGAAAACCAGATGACGCGGCGGCGCCCGATCCGGTCGCCCAGCGGTCCGCCGATCATGGTGCCCACGGCGACCGCGAGCAGGAACACCGACAGCAGGTGGTCGGCGGTCTTGTCGCTGGCGCCGAAACGGTGGATCAGGAAAAACGTGTAGTAGCTGCTGATGCTCGCCAGGTAGAAAAATTTGGAGAACATCAGCACGAACAGGATGCCGACGGTGCGGCGGACCACCGGCCTCGGATACACCGGCGCATCGCTGGCGGCACGATGCGCGCCGCGCTCATCGATGTGCGCGCTGTACCAGCGGCTCACGAAGGAAAGCACGATCATGGCCACGAACGCGAACACGCCGAACCACGCCACGTGGCTGCGCCCGAAGGTCAGCACGATCGCCGCAGCCAGCGCCGGGCCTATGGCCTGTCCCGTGTTGCCGCCGATCTGGAACAGCGATTGCGCCAACCCGAAGCGGCCGCCCGAAGCCATCCGCGCGACGCGCGAGGATTCGGGATGGAAAACCGACGAGCCGCAACCGATCAGCGCCACCGACAGGAGTACCAATGGATAGGTGTGCGCGGCCGACAACAGCAGCAGCCCGCTCAGCGTGAAAAACATCCCGATCGGCAACGAATACGGGAGCGGATGCCGGTCGGTGACGATGCCGACCACGGGCTGCAGCAGCGAGGCCGTCAATTGGAACGTCAGCGTGATCGCACCGATCTGGATAAAACTGAGATGGAACTCGCCCTTCAGCATCGGGTAGATCGCGACGATCACCGACTGCATCATGTCGTTCAACAGATGCACGAAGCTGACCGCGCCGATCACGCCGAAGCGCGTCGGCTTGGGTGGCCGCAGCGCGGTCGGCTCCGCCTGCGACGCACCAACACCACCCGCTTCGGTTCTTGCGGTATCCAGATTCATGCCATGCCTGCAGGGAAGGTTGCAAGGACGGGCGCTGCCGGAAACACGGCGCACGAAGGCGCCATTATCGCACCCGCCGAACGGGTTTCCGCCACACGCTGTTCAAGGTTGCCGCACTTCAGTCGCGCGCCATCCGCCCTTTCAGGAACGATTGCACCGGCGCGTCCGGCTTGCCGAGCCAGGTCAGCTTGCGCACGGAATCATCCGCCGCACCGGAAGCCTCCACCAGCACACCCTGCATCGAATGCCGTGCCGGATCGGTCAACAGGAACAGTTGCCCGCCCTGGCAATCGGCGGCCTCGCAAACGTGCGACAGCCACATCGTCTTGCCCTCCACCTGCACACGCGCCGAGGGCGCGGCATCGCCGCCACCCTTCACCCACGTCGGCAACGCCGACGCGCCGTCCATGCCCGCGAAGGCTTGGGCGAAACCGGGCCGCTGCAGGATCACCGCGAGCGAGGGACCGTTGGCCAACGGCGGAGGCACCGGCGATTCGGATGAAGCACCTTCCATCGGCGCCTGCATCGGAATCGCCGAAGCCGCGGGCGACGCCGGATTCGATGCTGCCGGCGACGAAGCGACCGGAGGTGGCGCGTGGCCGTTCGAGCACGCGGCGCAAGCGATACCGAACAGTGCAATCGTGGAAAGTTTCACGAACAGGTCCATGAGATCTCCGGGGACTCAGGAAAACTTGTCGGCAGCGGCCACGATGTCCGCGTCGCCCGGCAGCACCAGCAGCGCGGCGCCCGCGAGCGGCGTGTAGGTGTCGGCGCCCACCACGCGTTCGAGCGGCGTCGCGCCGAAGCCGCCTTCGACGATCGCGGTGATGATGCCCTCGCCCACGCCGGCACTCTTGCGGCCTTCATCCAGCACGATGATGTGCTTGGCGGTCTTCGCCTGCGCGACGATGAAGGCGTCGTTGAGCGGCACCAGCCAGCGCAGGTCCACAACCCGCACCTTCCACTTGTGCTGTTTTTCGATCTCGCGCGCGGCGCGCAGCGCCATCGGCACGCCGTTGCCGAAAGTGAAGATCACCAGATCCTTCGCCTTTTCGTTGTACACGCGGCCTTCGCCCAGCGGCATCGCTTCGTTCGGCGCGGGATACTCGAACTGCCATTGCCCGTCGCCGTGTTCGTACAAGTCCTTGGTCATGTACAACGCGATCGGTTCGAGGAAGGCGCACACGCGGCCATCGACCTTGGCGAGCGCGGCCAGCGTGCGCAGCATCGTCGCGGCGTCGTCACCGCGCGACGGGCACCCGACCACGAGGCCGGGAATGTCGCGCAGCGCGGCGATCGAATTGTCGTTGTGGAAGTGGCCGCCGAAACCCTTCTGGTAACCCAGCGAGGCAATACGCACCAGCAGCGGGTTGCGGTACTGGTCGTTGGAGAAGAACTGCAGCGAAGCCGCCTCGCCGCGGATCTGGTCGCAGGCGTTGTGGAAATACGCGAGGTACTGGATTTCCGGGATCGGCAGCATGCCCATGTTGGCGTAACCCTGCGCCAAGCCGAGGATCATGGTCTCGTCGAGCAGCGTGTTGAACACGCGCGCGCCCTTGAACGCCTTGTACAAGCCTTTCGTGACGGTATAGACGCCGCCCTTCTGCGCCACGTCCTCGCCGAACACCAGCGATTCGGGATATTTCGCGAGCAGGTCGTGCAAAGCGGCGTTGATCTGCAATGCAAGATGCCGCGCGGGTTGTTTTTCCGGAAGCTTGTCCGCGCCGCCGAAGATCGCCGCGCGCTTGTCCGCGAAGTCGGCGCGTTCCGCTTCGGCGCGCACCGCCTTCGGCGTGTACGGTGCCAGCGGCTTCAGGACTTCAGCGAGCGAGGTGAGCTTGGGACGGCGATCGGCCTCGTCGGCGGCGTCGAAGCAGCGCTTGCGGATGGATTCATATTCGTCCAGCAGCGACTGCTTCGTGTACAACCCGGACTCCAGCGCGATCGCGGCCGAACGCAGCAGCGGATCGGTGGCTTCCAGCGCCATCAGTTCCTCGAAGCTGCGCCACTCGATTTCGAAGTCGGTGCCGGCGTGGCCGGTGAGGCGCGTGGTTTTCAGATGCAGGAAGGTCGGACGACGCGTCGATCGGCAATGCTCGACCGCGCGTTGCACCTGCGCGTAACCGTCCGCCAGGTCGAGTCCGTCGGCAAAGAAGTAGTCGAGGTCCTTGCGGTCGGCGAAGTTGTTGGCGATCCAACCGGATGGCGTCTTCACCGAAATGCCGATGCCGTTGTCCTCGCACACGAACAGCGCGGGCGCGGGCAGGCGCTGGTAGGCCGTCCAGCCGGCCGCATTGAACGCGGTCTGCGCGGTGGCGTGGTTGCTGGATGCATCGCCGAACGAGCAGATCACGATCGAATCGTTCGGCACCGGCAGTTCATGACCGATGCGTTGCGCCTGTTCGATCGCGACCGCGGTGCCGAGCGCCTTGGGCAGGTGCGAGGCGATGGTCGAAGTCTGCGGCAACACCCACAGCGGTTTCGAACCCCACACCTTGTGGCGTCCACCGGACGCGGGATCTTCGCGGCTGGCCGCGAACGACAGCGCCGAGTCCATCACCGGATCCATACCCGGCAGCTTGCGGAAGCGCTCGGCCATGAATGCGCCCGAACGGTAGTGCAGGAACGCCGGATCGGTGTGGCGGGTCAACCGCGCCACCATCGCATTGCCTTCGTGTCCCGACGAGCCGATGGTGTAGAACACCTTGTTCTTGACGCGCAGCACGCGCGCCATCAGATCGAGGTGCCGCGAGATCAACTGCGATTCGAGCAGTTCGCGAAAGCCCCGCGCATCGAGCGCGCTGCCCGGCAGCACCGGTTCGTTGTCGCGCGGCGCGGCGTGCCTGTCGCCCTCCCATTGCTGCACGAACTCGGTGAAGTTCTGGTCGACGATTTCGGCGCGGTTGAACCCCTTGTGGCGGGCGGGAATCGGAGTCTTGGTGGCGTTCATGTCGTGGCGTTCAAGCAATGCGTTCGGTGCGGCGCGCGAACCACTGCTCGCGCGTCTGACCCCAGATTTCGATCGCCGTCTCTTCGAATGGCGGCGGCAAATGGCCGGGACCGCGCAGCGTGGATCCCAGCTTGCGTGCCACGGCCTGCGAAGCGGTGTTGTCCGGCGCGATGGTGTGGATCACCTCGATCCAGCCCAAAGTGTCGAACGCCCAGGCGATGGCGGCGGTCGCGCCTTCGGTCGCGTAGCCCCGACCCCACGCGTCGCGCAGGAGGCCCCAGGCAATCTCGGTTCCCGGCCAACCCTCGGGTTGCCAGGGACCGAGGCGGCCGATCCAGCGTCCGCTGTCTTTCTCTATCACCGAGAACATCGCGAAGCCCTGCATCGCCCATGCGCCCGCCATCGACATGAATCCGCGCCATGCCGTGGCGCGTGGTTGCGGCCCGCCAATGTGGCGCGAATTTTCCTCGCTGCCCATCAGCATCGCCCAGCCCTCGAAATCTTCCGGCCGGGTCGGACGCAGGATCAGCCGTGCCGTTTCCAGCACGGGTTCGGGCGGTGGCATCGCATCCGGCACGGCTTGCTCACTGGCCGACCGGGTGATAGGTGCATTCCGGTGCCGCCGTCGCGATGTCGGGAATGTTGGGGCTGTAGCAGGTGTACTGCACGCCCTTCTTGCCCTGCTTGTCGGTCACCACCTTCGGCACCAGCTGCACTATGCCATTGCCCACACCCACCGAAGGGCTGAGGTAGACGTTGATCACGCCGCCCGTACTGACCAGGATGGAACTGATTTCCTGGCTGCCGAGTTGGTTGGGCGCGGCGAGGCGCGCTTCGGTATTGTTCGACGGCGGCGTGGGGTTCGACAGGATCGCATTGGCGACGCCCATCTTCGCCAGCGCCAGTTTCAGGGACGTCAACGCGATGTGCATCTCGCTGGCGTTGACCGCGGCCATCGCCCCGGCGGAGATGAACATTGCGCCTGCCGCGAGGCAGGCGAACAGCTGCGTGCGAAGTTTCATGTCGGAATCCTCACAATGGTCGGAGCGCATCCTGTACGGCGCGCTTGAATCGGATCAGAACGCGTTGATGCCCGTCAGTTCCCTTCCGACAACGAGCTGGTGCACCGTTTGCGTGCCTTCGTAGGTAACCACCGACTCCAGGTTCAGCGCGTGCCGGATCGCGACATGCTCGGTCGTGATGCCCGCGCCGCCCAGGA
>DATEKI010000277.1:0-2385 GCA_035277545.1 Rhodanobacteraceae bacterium
GCCCCGATCGGCGTACACTCGCGTCGTCGGAGGCCGGCCAGTAACCGGCGGAAACGGCGAGGCGCACAACGGTGGCAGACGGTCGCGGCTTTCTCGAAGAGCTGAAGCGCCGCCACGTGTGGCGCGTGGCGATTGCCTATGCGGTCGCGGGCTGGCTGCTGGTGCAGGTCGCGACGCAGGTCTTCCCGTTTTTCGCCATTCCGGACTGGGCGGTGCGCCTGGTGGTGGTCCTGATCGTGATCGGTTTTCCGGTCGCGGTGATCTGGGCGTGGGTGTACGAACTGACGCCCGAAGGCATTCGCCGCACCGCACCGGCCGATTCGCCGGACGCACGCGCCGAACACGAACGTCGCCGTATCGGGCGCAAGCTCAACGCGATCATCGTCTCCGTGCTGGTGCTCGCGGTCGCACTGCTCGGCTGGCGGTTCTACGCGGCGCGGCGCGCCGCCGCACCGCCGCAAACCGCCGCCGCAACGTCCGCTGCACACGTTGCGGAGAAGGCGCCGGCATCCGCTGGCGCGCTGCCGATTGCGGCGAAGTCCATCGCGGTGCTGCCGTTCGAGAACCTCTCCAACGACAAGGACAACGATTACTTCGTCGCCGGCATGCAGGACCTGATCCTGACCAAGCTGGCCGACATCGGCGATCTCAAGGTGATCGCGCGCACCTCCACCGCGAAGTACGCCAGCCATCCCGAAGACCTGAAAGCCATCGGGCGGCAACTCGGCGTTGCGACGATCCTGGAAGGCAGCGTGCAGAAGCAGGGCAAGCAGGTATTGATCAACGTGCAGTTGATCGACACCAACAGTGACACTCACATCTGGGCGCAGGATTACACGCGCACGCTGGACAACGTGTTCGGGGTGGAAGGCGAGGTGGCCGCGAAGATCGCCACTGCGCTGGATGCCAAGCTTTCCTCGGCGGATGCGGCGAATCTGGCAGCGGTGCCGACCCGGAACGAAGCAGCATTGGACCTGTTCTTCCGCGCCGAGTACCAGACAAACAAGGGCACCAGGAGCACCTACCCCAGGTTCTGGAACACTGCGATCCCGCTCTACCGGCAGGCCATCGACAAGGACCCCGGCTTTGCGCTCGCGTACGCGCGGCTGTCCTACGCGGAAAGTGCGCTCGCATTCAATGGCGCCAATGGAAACGACGCGGCGCAACTCAATGCGCAGGCGCGCAAAGATGCCGAACAGGCGCTCAAGCTGGCGCCCAACCTCGCGGCCGCGCAACTCGCGTTGGGCTACAACGACTATTGGGGCCATCTGGATTACGACGGCGCGCTCAAGGCCTTTGCGGCCGTACTTGTGCTTCGTCCCAACGATCCCGATGCACTTGAGGGACAAGGCTTGGTCCAACGGAGGATGGGGCGTTTCGATGCAGCGATCGCTTCGCTCGAACAGGCATTCACGCAGAGCCCGCGCAGCACCGTGCTTGCTGAAGACATCGCCGGCACCTACATGGTGATGGGGCGCTACCCGGATGCCGAACGCTGGTCGCAGCGCGCCATGACCCTGGAACCCGACAACATCGCTGCCGAGGCAGACTTGGTTCGCAGCATCCTGCTCGACACCGGGGATACCGCGCGCGCGTTGGCGGTGGCCGCGGGCGACGGGAACCGGCTGAAAGTCGGAACGCGCGTACCGCTGTTGATCTATCAAAGGCGATATCGGGAAGCCCTGGACCTGCTCGACAGTGCCCCCGTCAACGTAAGCGACCCGTTTTTTGCCTACGTGGTCGCTGGCAAACCGCAGACGCAAGCTCGGTTGTTCCGATTATTGGGGGAGCCGGAGCGCGCCAAGCCTCTGTACGAGCAGGTCTTGCCTGTACTCCGGTCACAACTCAAAGTGCAGCGAGACATGACTCTGGCGCTGGTCTGGCACCGCATCGCCGAGGCCGAGCTGGGTCTTGGCCACACCGCGGAAGGTCTGGACGCCCTCGCGAAATCACAGGACATTGATGACAGAAGCAACGATCGCGTGTCCGCGCCGAGACTGATGCAGTTCAACGCCGCGCAATACGCCCAAGCCGGCCGGGGCGACCTCGCGGTGCCGCTGCTCGCCAAGGCACTGGCCACGCCCGGAATCGGTTTGTACTACTCGCCCGTGATGCTGTGGCTGGATCCGTACTGGGACCCGATCCGCCGCGACGCCGGCTTCCAGGCGCTGCTGCAGCAGTACGCCAGGTACAAACCCGCCGTCATTTATCCCGTTCCGGTCGCCGCGGCTTCACGCAGTTCGTAGGTTGGGCTGATCCCGGGCTTGGCCGGGAGAAGCCCAACGTTTACGCCGCCGCGAAAGCCTCGCGCGTCAGGTTGACCGGGACATCCGCGGTGCACACCACGTCGTCCTCGATGCGGATGCCGCCGTACTTGCGGAAGGC
>DATEKI010000278.1:0-6655 GCA_035277545.1 Rhodanobacteraceae bacterium
GGGGAGTCGTCCAGATTGCCCGGCGAAACGAAGATCTCCTGACCGCCCGTGGAACGATCCATTACCGCAATACGATACACGTTTCCGTTGCCCTGCACCATCGCCAGTTTCTTGCCGTCGTAATCCACGGCCACGTCGGCGTTGTACTGGCCCTGGAAAGTGATGCGCTGCGGCGAACCGCCGCCGGCCGGGATTTCATACAGTTGCGGCTTGCCCGAGCGGTCGGACGTGAAGATGATGTTCTGTCCATCCGGCGTCCACGACGGCTCGGTATCGATCGCGAGATTGTGCGTCAGGCGCGTCAATGCGCCGCTGCCGAGATCCATCACGTAGATTTCCGGGTTGCCCTGGAACGAAAGGCTCACGGCCAGTTTCTTTCCGTCCGGCGAGAAGCGCGGTGCACCGTTGATGCCCGGGCGCGACGACACCAGGCGGCGTGCGCCGGTGGCGATGTTCTGGATGTAGATGGCCGAGTTGCCGCTCTCGAAGGAGACGTAGGCGATTTCCTTGCCGTCCGGCGACCACGTAGGCGACAGCAGCGCTTCGTGCGAGCGCACCACGGTCTGCGGGTTGTAGCCGTCCGAATCGGCCACCACCAGCGCGTACTGCGCGTTGTTGCCCAGGCCGACCATGGTCACGTAGGCGATGCGCGTGTCGAACGCGCCGCGCACGCCGATGATCTTCTGGTAAATCTGGTCGGCGATCTTGTGCGCCACGCGGCGCAGGTCGCTGCCCTGCCCCGGCACGGAACCTTTCAGCAGCATCTGCTGTGCGCCAACATCCCAAAGTTCGAAATTGGCGGTCAACACACCGCCGGAATAAGACGTGGTTCCGACGACGATGTAATGCTGCTTCAACTGTTTCCAGGTGGCGAAATTGATCTGCGAACCCGTCGTGGGCGATTGCACGATTTCGCCGGTCGGCAACGTGCGGAATTTCCCGGAGCGATCCAGATCCATGCCGACCACCTGGGCCACGTCAACGGGTGACGCGGGTCCCGGACTTTGCCCGAATGGCACGACGGCAATCGGAATCGCGGAAGGCACCCCGTTGACGATTTGCAGTGTCAGGCTCTGCGCGTTCGCCCGGCCCATGCTCAGCACGCCGCAAAGGACCAGGGCGAAGAAAGACAGGAATTTGGGCATTCGCATGATCGGAGACTTCCTCATTCGGATCCGGGAACCGTGAAATTCAACGTGAGATCGGGCACGAATTCCTTTTCGAAGCCCTTGTAAGGCAACGGCGAAGCGTTCTGCACCGCTTGTTTCACCGAGTCCCGCCCCACCTGATTCAAGGGACAACTCGGCAAAACTTTAACATCGACAACCTGACCACCCCGTATCTGCTTTATCTCGATCGGACAGACCGTTCCGGGCGGTATGTCGAACGGGCGATACCAGTTCTGCACGATGGCGTTCGTCAGCGCCGCGCCGTAGGCTTTGGTATCCGTTCCGTTCTGCCCGGTCATCGCCTGTTTGGCGATCGGCACATTTTCGGCGTTCTGGCTTTCGCTGGCCTTGCGCAGATCGGCGAGCTGCTGGGCCTTCTGCGTTTCCATGTTGATCTTGCGCTGCTGTGCTTCACTCTGCGCCTTGACCTTGGCCAGCTCCTTCAGGATGCGCTCCGCCTCCTTCTGTCTGGTCAATTCGGCCATGCGCTGCTTCTGTTCTTCTTCCTGTGCCTTCTGCGCCTGCTCGGCCTGCTGCTGGGCGATCTCGGCGACCTTTTCCTGATCCTTCAATTGTGGTTGCGGCACCGGCGTCGGCAGCACGCGCACCGGCGCTGGCGGCGGCGGCTTGGGTTTGGCCTCGGCCTTTTCCTCGTGTTTGGGCGACGCCTTCTGCGCATGCTTCGCCGCGGGCGGCGGCGGTGCGCCGACCGGGCCGACCAGAGTCGCCTCGATCACCGGCCCCTGCAATTGCAGCATGCGGTTGCAGGTCACCGGGCGCAGCGCCTCGGGCAGGTGCAGCGCGTCGGCCACACCTTCCCAGCGCGTGCAGTTGAGCATCGCCAGCGCGAGGAACGCGACGATGCCGAGGTGCAGCAACGCGGAATAGACGACCGCGCGCGGGGTGGCTTCAGCGCTTTCCATGGCTCGCCGGAACCACGGTGGTCTCGGGCTGGCTCATCAAACCGACCTTGGCGACACCGGCCTGCTGCAGCAAGCCCAGCACCTGGTTGACGCGCCCGTAATCCACGCGCTTGTCGCCGCCCAGCATGACCGAAACCTTCGGGTCCTGCTTGACGAATGCGGACACTTCACTCACCAGCTTTTCATCGTCGACCTGTTCGCGTGCGCTCTTGCCGAGGGTCAGGAACACGTTGCCCTGCTGGTCCACCGTCACCAGCACCGGCTGCTTTTCATCCTGCAACGCCTTGGCGGCGGACTGCGGCAACTGGATGTCGGCGCCGAGGTTCAACATCGGCGCGGTGACCATGAAGATGATCAGCAGCACCAGCATCACGTCGATGTACGGGACGATGTTGATCTCCGCCATCCGGCGGCGGCGCTTGCTGCGATGTTGCAGTGCCATCGTCGTTCACTCCTGCCGTCAGCGCGCGCGGGCTTCCGCGCGGCCGGGCGCGGGCGCCGCGGGCTGGTCGTCGGCGTGCATCTGGCGCTGCAGCACCGAGGAGAATTCCTCCTGGAAGGTTTCGTAGCGCACCGTGAGGCGTTCCAGTCGCGTCGAGTAGCGGTTGTACGCCCACACCGCGGGAATCGCCGCGACCAGGCCCATCGCGGTGGCCACCAGCGCTTCGGAAATGCCCGGCGCGACGGTGGCGATGGTGGCCTGTTTCATGGTGCCCAGTCCCTGGAACGCGATCATGATGCCCCACACGGTGCCGAACAGGCCGACGTAGGTGCTGATCGAGCCGACGTTGGCCAGGTATTCGAGGTTGCGCTCGAGCTTTTCCACTTCGCGGGTGCCGGCCACGCGCATCGCGCGCTCGGCGGATTCCAGCACCGCGCGACGGTCTTCGCCGCCGCGCTGGCGCTGGCGCACGAATTCGCGGAAGCCCGACTCGAACACCGCGGCCAGGCCACCCGCCTCGCCCGCCCGGTTGCTGACTTCGCGGAACAGCGCGGCAAGATCGACGCCCGACCAGAAGCGTTCCTCGAAATCGTCGGCGTCGCGGCTCGCGGCATCCAGCATCATCTTCTTGCGGAAGATGATCACCCACGACGTGAAAGAGAACACGACCAGGATCGCCAGCACGATCACGACCGGCCAGCTGGCGTGGATGACCAGATCGAGGATATTGATGGAACCGTTCATTCTTGTCTGTTTCCTTCAATCAAAACGGCAATGTCTTGCGGAATCCGGCACGGCACGAAACTGTCGGCGTCGATGCACGCCACCCTCACCGTTGCGCGCGCCAGCGTGGCGCCATCCGCGACGCGGGTGATGGCCTGTGCGAAATCGATGCTGGCCGCACGCAGGCGTTCGACGCGAACGCTCGAATCGAGTTCATCATCCAGCCGGGCCGGTTTGTCATAGGCGATGCCCAATTCGCGCACCACGAACACGATCCCGTGCGACTGCCGCAAGGCATCCTGCCCGATCGCCGCCGCGCGCATCCATTCGCTGCGTGCGCGTTCGAGGAAACGCAGGTAACCCGCGTGATACACCACGCCGCCCGCATCGGTATCTTCCCAATAAACCCTTGTCCGCCACCTGAACGCCCGTTGAGCGTGATCGGCCACGTCGACCATCTATGACTCCTGTCGTTCGAACAGGTTCATTTCACCCCGCGGCGGCTTCAATCCGAAATGCCGCCACGCCTTGGCGGTGGCGATGCGTCCGCGCGCGGTACGCGCCAGCAAGCCTTGCTGGATCAGGTACGGTTCCAGCACGTCCTCGATGGTGTCGCGATCCTCGGCCAGCGCGGCGGCCAGAGATTCCACGCCTACGGGACCGCCGTCGAATTGTTCGAGGACGAGGCGCAGCAAACGGCGGTCGAGTTCGTCGTAGCCGCCTGCGTCCACCTGCAGCATTTCCAGTGCCGCCGAGGCCGCATCGCGGGTGATGCGGCCGTGCGCGCGAACCTCGGCGTAGTCGCGCACGCGCCGCAGCAGGCGGTTGGCGATGCGCGGCGTGCCGCGCGAACGCCGCGCGATTTCCGAAGCGCCGTCTT
Organism: Rhodanobacteraceae bacterium; assembly: GCA_035277545.1. Taxonomy (GTDB): domain Bacteria; phylum Pseudomonadota; class Gammaproteobacteria; order Xanthomonadales; family Rhodanobacteraceae; genus 66-474. The sequence goes on from DATEKI010000278.1 coordinate 4,138, forward strand.
CATCGCAGACGATGTCGAGGATCCGTGCCGAGCGCGCGACGATCGATGCCAGCTCGCCGGGCGTGTAGAACTCCAGCCTGTGCACGATGCCGAAGCGGTCGCGCAAGGGCGACGTCAACATGCCGGCGCGGGTGGTCGCGCCCACCAGCGTGAAGCGCGGCAAATCCAGCTTGATCGAACGCGCCGCCGGGCCTTCACCCAGCATGATGTCGATCTGGAAATCTTCCAGCGCCGGATACAGGACCTCTTCGACCACCGGCGAGAGGCGGTGGATTTCGTCGATGAACAGCACGTCGTGCGGCTGCAGGTTGGTCAGCAGCGCAGCCAGGTCGCCCGCGCGCTCCAGCACCGGCCCGGAGGTGGTGCGCAGGTTGACGCCCAGCTCGTTCGCGATCACGTGCGAGATCGTGGTCTTGCCGAGCCCCGGGGGACCGAATACCAGCACGTGGTCCAGCGCATCGCCACGCTTGCGCGCAGCCTCGATCGACAGCGACAACTGCTCGCGCATCGCGGCCTGGCCCACGTACTCGGCCAGCGTGCGCGGCCGCACGCTCGCTTCGACGGCTTGCTCTGCGGGGCTTTCGGCGGCGTCGACGACGCGGGATTCTTCCATGCGGCGATTATGACAGACCACCCCGACCGGCACTGCGACCATTTGGCGGGCTGGTGCATCCTTATGGGGTGCACGCCACCTTCCAGCAAGCCGTCGAACCCGATTTGATCGCGCGCCTCAAGCGCGGCGAACTGGCCGCGTTCGAGGCGCTGTATCGCCAATTCGAACGCGCGGCGTGGACGCTGGCGCTGCGCCTGACAGGCCGCGCCGACGTTGCCCAGGAAGTGCTGCAGGACGCAATGCTGAAAGCCTTCGAGCGCGCCCGCCAGTACCGCGGCGATGCTCCGTTCGCCGCCTGGCTGCGCAAGCTGGTGGTGAACGAGTCACTGATGCAGTTGCGCCACGACCGCCTGCACGTCATCGAGGTGTTCGACGACACGCTCGCGGTCGACGAATCGCCGGCGCCGTGGATGCACGCCGACGCCGCGACGCTGGAGCGTGCATTGAACCGCCTGCCGGATGCGGCGCGCGCGGTGCTGTGGCTGCACCACGTCGAAGGCTATACCCATGTTGAAATCGCCGAACAGTTCGGGCGCTCGGTGAGTTTTTCGAAATCCCAGCTCGCGCGCGCAACCCGGCGCATGCGCGAATTGCTGCAACCGCAACCGCAAGTGGAGGTTACGCCATGCACGATCGGCTCGACCACGACTTCATGAAAAACGATCCCCGGAAATACGACCCGGACGAAGCGGCCCTCGGCGCCGCTCTGCGATCACTGCCGGCCAGCGTGCCCGCGCGGGATGCCTGGCCCGAACTGGCCTCGCGCATCCGGCGCCGCGGCGCCGCACGCAAGGTCGTCTGGTTCACGCTGCCCGCCGCGTTCGCCGCCGGGATCGCGCTCACGCTCGCGTGGCCGCAATTCCGTCTGCACACGGCACCGCCGGCATCCACCCCCGTCGCGACGCAAACTTCCAGCCATGCTGCAACGCCGCCGGTGAATGAACTCGGGACCTTGCAGGCGAGTTCCCGGCAATGGCAGGCGTGGGTGCAGAAACTCGACCGCGACGGCGCGCCGCTCGACGGCTGGCAGCTGAGCCAGGCGGTGGCCTTGCAGGACCGGATCGGCTTGGTGGACCTGCAACTTTCCGCCGCGCGCAACCCCTCGACAACCGCCGGACTCTGGCAACAGCGCATCACGCTGCTGCAACAGCTCGGGCTGCTGCACCTGCAACCGTACCTGGCCGCGACGCAGCGCCCCGCGGGCAACGACCACGTCATTTCCATGTGACCGGAGAACCGTCATGCAACGATCAATCGCCTTCTGCCTGCTGCTGCCGCTTGCAGGCGCAGCATTTGCCGCATCGCCGCCGGCTCCCGACTCCGCGCAAAGCGCCGCCACCGAAGCAACGGACCAGCAACGGATGACGGAATTGCAAACGCGCATGAACGACCTCGCCCGCCAGATGGCCGCGCTGTCCACCAAGCTCGGCGACGAGGCCAGCGCCAGCGCGCTGCACTACCTCGCGGACAGCCGGCGCGGCATGTTCGGCATGGCGGTCATGGGCACGGACAATGGTTTGCGGGTGGACGCGGTGACGCCCGGCGGTCCCGCCGAACGCGCGGGCATCAAGGCCGGCGACACCATTGCACGCATCGACGGCAAGCCGGTCGGTGCGCATCGCGGAGCTGGTGAGAGCGCGCTCTGGCATGCGCAAGCGGGGAAACCCATCGCCTTGACGGTCGATCGCGACGGCAAGGTCCACGAACTGCATGTCACGCCCGAACGCCTGCAAGCGTCGGACTGGCAGGCTATCGCGCGCCAGGCGCAGCTGGCCGCGGACCAGGCCACCGCACAGGTGCGTTCGCCCGAATTCCGGAAGCAGATCGAGCAAAGCATCGAAGATGCAATGAAGGGCGCCGAAGCCGCGCGCGCCGGCGCGGATGCGGCGCGCACACGGGCCGAAG
>DATEKI010000279.1:0-2913 GCA_035277545.1 Rhodanobacteraceae bacterium
CCGACCGCCTCGCCGATGTTGACGAGGTGTCCGCGCGCGAGGTCACGGCCGTAGCACAGCGCACACACGCCGAAATCGGATTCGCACGAGATCGGCGAGCGCACCTTGACGCTCTGCACGCCGGCCTTGTCGAGCTTCTCGACCAGCGATTCGTCGAGCAGCGTGTTGCGCTCGACGATCGGCTTGTCGTCATCGCCCGGCGCGTACACGTCCTCGACCGTGACACGGCCGAGCACGCGGTCGCGCAGCGGCTCGACCACGTCGCCGCCTTCCACGATCGACGTCATGGTCAAGCCTTCGTGGGTGCCGCAGTCGTGCTCGGTGACGACCACGTCCTGCGCCACGTCCACCAGGCGGCGGGTCAGGTAACCCGAGTTGGCGGTCTTGAGCGCCGTATCGGCCAGGCCCTTGCGCGCGCCGTGGGTCGAGATGAAGTATTGCAGCACGTCCAGGCCTTCGCGGAAGTTCGCCTTGATCGGCGTTTCGATGATCGAGCCGTCCGGCTTGGCCATCAGGCCGCGCATGCCCGCCAGCTGACGGATCTGCGCCGCGGAACCGCGCGCGCCGGAGTCGGCCATGATGTAGATCGAGTTCATCGACTTCTGGTCGTGGACCTTGCCGTCGGCGCCCTTGACCTTGTCGAAGCCGATGCCCTTCATCATCGCGGCGGCGATCTGCTCGTTGGTGCGCGACCAGATGTCGACCACCTTGTTGTAGCGTTCGCCCGCGGTGACGAGGCCCGACTGGAACTGCTCCTGGATCTCGACGACTTCCTTTTCCGCCTCTTCCAGGATCGCCTTTTTCTCTTCCGGGATCTTCATGTCATCGATGCCGATCGAGATGCCGGAGATCGTCGCGAAACGATAGCCGGTGTACATCAGCTGGTCGGCGAACACCACGGTGTCCTTCAGGCCCAGCTCGCGATAGCACGCGTTGATGAGGCGCGAGATCGCCTTCTTGGTCAGCTCGGTGTTCATGCGGCTGAAAGCCAGGCCTTCCGGCAGGATTTCGGCCAGCAACGCGCGGCCCACCGTGGTGTCGGTGAGCGTGGTCTTTTCCTTGCGCGAACCATCGGCCGCGACGTCCACTTCGCGGATGCGCACCTTGACCTTGGCGTGCAGCTCGACCGACTTGGTGTCGTACGCGCGGCGCACTTCGGAAACGTCGGCAAACGCCATGCCCTCGCCCCTGGCGCCGGCCAGCTCGCGGGTCATGTAGTACAGGCCCAGCACCACGTCCTGGGTCGGCACGATGATCGGATCACCGTTCGCGGGCGACAGGATGTTGTTGGTGGACATCATCAGCGCGCGCGCTTCCAGTTGCGCTTCCAGCGACAGCGGCACGTGCACGGCCATCTGGTCGCCGTCGAAGTCGGCGTTGAACGCGGTGCAGACCAGCGGGTGCAACTGGATGGCCTTGCCCTCGATCAGCTTCGGTTCGAATGCCTGGATGCCGAGGCGGTGCAGGGTCGGCGCGCGGTTCAGCAGCACCGGATGTTCGCGGATCACCTCTTCGAGGATGTCCCACACCACGGGTTCCTCGCGCTCGACCGACTTCTTCGCCGCCTTGATGGTGGGCGCGATGCCGCGCAGCTGCAACTTGGAGAAGATGAAGGGCTTGAACAGTTCCAGCGCCATCTTCTTGGGCAGGCCGCACTGGTGCAGCTTGAGCGTCGGACCGACGGTGATCACCGAACGGCCGGAATAGTCCACGCGCTTGCCCAGCAGGTTCTGGCGGAACCGGCCCTGCTTGCCCTTGATCATGTCGGCCAGCGACTTCAGCGCGCGCTTGTTGGTGCCGGTGATGGCGCGGCCGCGGCGGCCGTTGTCCAGCAGCGCGTCGACCGACTCCTGCAGCATGCGCTTCTCGTTGCGCACGATGATGTCGGGCGCGTTGAGTTCCAGCAGCCTTTTGAGACGATTGTTGCGGTTGATGACGCGACGATAGAGATCATTCAGATCGGACGTGGCGAAGCGCCCGCCTTCCAGCGGCACCAGCGGACGCAGGTCCGGCGGGAGCACCGGCAGCACCGTCATCACCATCCATTCCGGACGGTTGCCCGATTCGAGGAACGCCTCGACCAGCTTGATGCGCTTGGTGAGGCGCTTCAGCTTGGTCTCGGAATTGGTGGCCGCGATTTCCTCGCGCAGGCGCACCATCTCGCCGTTGAGGTCGAGCGACTTCAACAGTTCATAGACGGCTTCGGCGCCCATGCGCGCGTCGAACTCGTCGCCATGCTCCTCGACCGCGGTGAGGTACTGGTCTTCGGTGAGCATCTGGCCGCGCTCGAGCGGGGTCAGACCCGGATCGATCACGACGAACGCTTCGAAGTACAGGATGCGCTCGATGTCGCGCAGCGTCATGTCCAGCATCAGGCCGATGCGCGACGGCAGCGACTTGAGGAACCAGATGTGCGCGGTCGGGCTGGCCAGCTCGATGTGGCCCATGCGTTCGCGGCGCACCTTGGCGAGCGTCACCTCGGTGCCGCACTTCTCGCAGACCACGCCGCGGTGCTTCATGCGCTTGTACTTGCCGCACAGGCACTCGTAGTCCTTGATCGGGCCGAAGATCGCGGCGCAGAACAGACCGTCACGCTCCGGCTTGAAGGTGCGGTAGTTGATGGTTTCGGGTTTCTTCACTTCGCCCCACGACCACGAACGGATCAGGTCGGGCGAGGCCAGCGAAATCTTGATCGCATCGAAGTTCTGCGGCTGCGATTGCTGGTTGAACAGGTTCAGAAGGTCTTTCATTGCTTCACTCCATTACGGAGAAATTGATTCGGATGGAAAAGCGGGATGGCGAATACGGGACGGGAGCGCGTCATCGCGCGCCCGCCCCGATTGCGCGTCAGCGTTCTTCCAGCTCCATGTCGATCGCCAGCGAGCGGATTTCCTTGACCAGCACGTTGAACGA
>DATEKI010000280.1:0-50204 GCA_035277545.1 Rhodanobacteraceae bacterium
GTTTCCTGCACGAATTGGTAGCCGAACACCTGCCGGGCACGCCGGCCGCGGTCGTGACCGGTCCGTCGTTCGCGCGCGAAGTCGCGGCCGGCATGCCCACCGCGGTTACCGTGCATTCCGATGATGACGGGTTCGCGCATCGCGTGGCCGAGCTGTTGCACGGCAACGCCTTCCGCGCCTATACCGGCAACGACATGCTGGGCGCGGAACTCGGCGGTGCGATGAAAAACGTGCTGGCGGTGGCGACGGGTGTCGCCGACGGCATGCAGTTGGGATTGAATGCGCGCGCCGGCCTGATCACCCGCGGCATGAACGAGATGCTGCGCCTCGGCGCGGCGCTGGGCGCCAAGCCGCAGACGCTGATGGGCCTGGCGGGCCTGGGGGACCTGGTGCTGACCTGCACCGGCGATCTGTCCCGCAACCACCGCTTCGGTTTCGCGTTGGGGCGTGGCGTGCCGCTCAAACAGGCGCTCGCCGACATCGGCCAGGTGGTCGAAGGCGCCGTGACCGCCGATGAAGTGATGCGGCTGGCCGCACGCCATGATCTGGACCTGCCGATATCGCAACACGTCCAGGCCGTGCTGCGCGGCGAGATGACGCCGACCGACGCCCTGCATTCGCTGCTGGCGCGCGAGCGCAAGCCGGAGTATCCGGAAAACCTTTTTGGCTGAAGGCGGCTTGTTCGAAGCGGCTTTCGTGGAAAGTCAGGCCAGGGAGCTCCTGGCCATGGATGGCGGCTCCATGGCCGTGGTGATCTTCCAAGGAGCAACGGTCCATTCCGGTGAACCGGGCGCAAGCGAGGCAGCGGTCAGGGACGACCGCACAAATACGTTATGCTTGAGCCCTTTGGGTAGTGGATCGACAGCGGATGCAGTCCCGCAACGGCCAGAATGCAGCGCCGACGCAGGCACCCCGGGCCAGGCCCGCCGGTGCATCGTTGCCGGCCGCGTGGTCACGGCTGATCGACGCGGCCGACGCGACGGCGTCCGGGCCGGGGCAAGGCCCCACGCTTGGCTTCCTGCTGGAATTGCTGCAGGACGAACCGGCCCTGTCACGCATCGAAGCGGCGCCCGTGCTGCTGGAAACCGTCGCCAAGGATCGGCTCGGGCGCGCGGTACCGCTGGATTCGAAACAGCTGCCCGCCAGTGCATTGCCCGATTCCGAAACACGGCTGGCCGCCAGCGTCCTGGGCCTGCCGCAGACACAGCGCAAGGGCCGCAGCTACGCGCACCTTGCCGGTTCGTTCGGCGATGTGCTGCTGCGCGAAATCCTGGCCGGTGCGCCCAGCCTGCTGGGTGGCGTCGCCGGATTGCGGCTGGCGCTGGGCAAGCCGCGTCCACTGGAATGGGAATGGCAGCTGGAGCGCGATGGCCGCCAGCGCCTGCTGCCGAAGCTGCCGGCGCACCAGCGGCTGATCCGCGTGGGCGGCTTGTGGTACCTCGATCCGGAGCGTGCCGAGCTCGGCCCGCTCGATGGCGACGCCGCCGAGATGGCGCTGATCGAAGCGCCACCGCTGGCACCCGAACATGCCGAAGCCCTCGCCGCGCGGGTCGCCGCGTCGCCATGGGCGGCGCGCATTCCCCCGCCGCAGGCATTCGATGCGGTGCAGCGGGCGGATCTTGCGCCCAAGCCGGTGACGGTTTTCCAGGCACTGACGCGGCACGCGCGCATCGGCGCCGGCACGCCGCCGCTCGCGTATGCGCGGCTCGCGTTCGACTACGGCGGTGATCGTTTGCCCGGCCGCGGTGGCGAGGCCATCGTGCGGCGCGTGCGCAACGGCAAGCTGGTCGAGATCGTGCGCAAGCGCGCGGAAGAACTCGCGATGATGGAGCGCCTGGAATCGTTCGGGCTCGCGCCCGCGGTCGATTGCGAAGGCCTGCCGTGGGACATGGCCGATGCGCTGCCGGAAGACGCATGGGTGTTCCCCGGCAAGGGCTACGCCGGCGCGCTGGAGGTCAACACGCCCGCACGCTGGCTGGGCCTGCGCGAAAAGCTGGAAAAGGAAGGCTTCGCCGTCGAATACGCATCGAGCTTCCCGTTCGAGGTGCTGGAAGGTCCGCCGCGCTGGTACGGCGTCGCCAGGGTCGATGAGGGCGGCGAGGCGTTCGAGTTCGAGATGGGCATCGAGGTCGAAGGCAAGCGCGTCAACCTGTTGCCGACCGTCGCGCGCGCGCTGTCCGAACACACGCTGTCGCTGACCGCGCCCGAGAACGAGACGAAGGACGCCGTGTGGTACGCGCCGGTGGACGACCGCCGCCGCGTCGCGGTGCCGTTGGCGGTGCTCCGGAAATTGCTGGCGCCGCTGGCCGAATACCTGACGCATCCGCGCGACAAGTTGCGGTTGCCGCGCGTGCAGGCGGGACGCCTGGAGGAATTCGAAGGCGCGCTGCCGAAGAACGGCAAGCTGGATGCGCCGCAGGACCTCACCGGCTTCACCACGCGCCTGCGCGAAGCCGCGGAACATGCATCCGACGCGGTACCGGAAGGGCTGGTCGGCGAGCTGCGTCCGTACCAGCGCGAAGGCCTGCGCTGGTTGAACGCATTGGCCGACGCGGGGCTGGGCGGCGTGCTGGCCGACGACATGGGGCTCGGCAAGACCGTGCAGTTGCTCGCGCACGTCCTGTCCTTGAAGCAGAACTCCGCGTTGACGCAACCCGCGTTGATCGTCGCGCCGACCAGTTTGATCCCGAACTGGCAATCGGAAACCGAACGCTTCGCGCCGTCGCTGAAAATGTTGACGCTGCACGGGCCGGAACGGGTCAAGAGCTTCGACCGGCTGGCCGGCCACGACGTGATCCTCACCAGTTACGCGCTGCTGCCGCGGGACCTGTCCGTGTTGCGTGAACAACCCTTCGCGCTGGTGGTGCTGGACGAAGCGCAGCAGGTCAAGAATCCGCGCACCCAGGCGCGTCGCGCACTGTTGTCGATTTCCGCGAAACGCCGCGTGTGCATGACCGGCACGCCGCTGGAGAATCATCTGGGCGAACTCTGGTCGCAGGTCGATCTGGCGGTGCCCGGATTGCTGGGTGACGAAGGTTCATTTCGCCGCCACTACCGCATTCCCATCGAACGCCAGGCCGATGCCGATTGCCAGGCGCGACTCAACCACCGGATCGCGCCGTTCATCCTGCGCCGTACCAAGGCGCAAGTCGTGAAGGAACTGCCCGAGAAAACCGAGATCGCGCGGCGCGTGGTGCTGTCGGGCAAGCAGCGCGAGTTGTACGACGCGCTGCGCATCAGCCTGGGCGAGGAGGTGCGCGAAGTGGTGCGCCAGCGCGGCATCGAGCACAGCGGCATCATCGTGCTGGACGCGCTGTTGAAGCTGCGCCAGACCTGTTGCGATCCGCGACTCGTGAAACTCGAATCCGCGCGCGGCGTGCGTGAGTCGGCCAAGCTCGAATTGCTGATGGACATGCTGCCCGACCTCCTCAGCGAAGGCCGGCGCGTGCTGCTGTTTTCGCAGTTCACCGAAATGCTGGCGCTGATCGCACGCGAATTGAACCGCCGGCACCTGCAGTACGTCACGCTGACCGGCGACACGCGTGACCGCGCCGAACCCGTGCGCAAGTTCCAGGACGGCGAAGTGCCGCTGTTCCTGTTGTCGCTGAAGGCCGGCGGCGTCGGCCTCAACCTCACCGCGGCCGACACGGTGATCCACTACGACCCGTGGTGGAATCCCGCCGCCGAAACCCAGGCCGCCGATCGCGCGCACCGCATCGGCCAGGACAAGCCGGTGTTCGTCTATCGGCTGATCTGCGCCGACACGGTCGAGGAACGCATCGAGGATTTGAAAGCGCGCAAGGCCGAACTGGCGCAAGCGGTGCTGGAAGGCGGCGGCACCCGCGACAAGTTGAAGTTCGACGAGGATGATCTGAACGCGTTGTTTGCGGCCGAATAAAAGCCTGCACGCAACACCTTTCGTCATTCCGGACGCGATGCAAACGCATCGCGATCCGACTGCGTTTGCAGGATTGCAAACGCGAACGCCGGAGGCGGCCCGCAGGGTGAGCGCCAAGGATGGCGCGAGTCAACCCAGCGTCTTTGCGTTTGAGCGGCAAGCCACTTGGCTCCGGGTTCGCCTGCGATAAAGCCGCAGGCGCCCCGGAATGACGACACAAGGGGACGAATCCACTCGCAAAGCATGCCGTGCCCATGACTCCTGCCCAAACCTTCGAAGGCGGTTGCGACTGCCGCCACATCCGCTACCGGCTCACACGAACGCCGCTGTTCGTGCATTGCTGTCATTGCCGCTGGTGCCAGCGCGAAACCGGCAGCGCGTTCGTGTTGAATGCACTGATCGAGACGGAATGCATCGAGTTGCTGCACGGTGAACCAGGAATGGTGATGACGCCATCGCACAGCGGCAAGGGACAGGACATCGCGCGTTGTCCGCATTGCCGCATCGCGTTGTGGAGCCACTATCCGGGAGCAGGCCCGCTGTTTGCGTTCGTGCGCGTCGGCACGCTCGACAACCCGGATCGCTTTCCGCCCGACATCCACATCTTCACGATGTCGAAGCAGCCGTGGATGGTCCTGCCCGAAGGCGTGCCCGCGATGCGCGAGTATTACGACCGCGAGAAATACTGGCCGAAGGAAAGCCTGGCGAGGCGCTCGGCGTTGCTTCCCGGGATTCGCTGAGTCGGTGTGCTGAGTGTTGCGTCAAGAATGGATTTCATGCCCTGCGACGCAAGCCCGATTGGCCTTGACCCACTCGTGAAGCGCGGTCCATTTCTTGAGTTCGGCCGAAAGAACCTCCGGCGTTTGTTCGAATTCGGCATTGCGGACCGGCGTGGGCGCGACGGGCGTGGCATCAGGGTCCAGTACCCAGCCAGGTATTCCAGTGAACATCGTGACGTCCTTGCCCACATGCACGACACCCGGGTTTGCCGAATCGCGTGAGCAGAGAACCATGCTGCGCGCCAGCAACGCGGCTCTTCCGCGCGGACTTTGATCAGTCCTTAGCGTCGTGCTCTGGTTCAACCTGGCGAATTGCCGTAGGACCATGGCCTGGTGCGACTTCGTCAGGGTGTTGAACATCTCCGCGGCGAGTTCGGAATTTTCCTGTGCGGTCCAGATGACCGTAGTCGTGAGCTTGTCGGAAGATTGGTCTGCGGCGGTCAGCAGGGAGTTGCTCAAGGCAAGATTCCCGACGATGTTGGCCTGGGTGGCACCCCAGTTCTGGCGGATCAACCAGAGTACGAATCCCGTGGTCAGCGCAATGGCGACGATGAAGCCAAGGACGAAAAAACCACTGCCGATGAGAACCGACCGTCTCGAAGGGCGTTTCATGGCGGCCTCCCTGGTTGACCTGACAGCCCGAGTGTAATGTCCGGCAGGTTCAGCGTGGCTTCGGTCCCCGCATCGGCACCGGATGGCCGTACAACGAAGCCGGATCGCGCGACAGGCCGTTCTTTTCGAGCGCGTCGAGATACGACTGCCAGTTCTTGTCCTGGTTGATACAGAGGTCGTGCAGCGTTTCCCAGGAATAGATGCCGGTGGCGTGGCCGTCGGTGAAGCGCAGGCTGACGGCGTAGTTGCCGACCGGTTGCAGTTCCATGATGCCGACTTCACGCTTGCCCGCGACCAGCACCTGCTGGCCCGGACCGTGGCCCTGCACTTCGGCGGACGGCGAATACACGCGCAGGTATTCGGCGGAAAGGACAAAGCGCTGGCCGGAATCGAACGCGACTTCCAGCGTTCGCGATTTCCTGTGCAGGGTGATGTCGGTGGGTTTGGGCGTCGTCATGCCTGCGATTTTAGCGATGCCGCATCATCGCCACCTGACGGCGATCACTCAGCGGTACGCGGCCGTACCCACAGCCGAAGCAGCGGGCAATCCGCCTGCGCCCGGCAGGGCAACTCCCGCGCTGGTCGCTGTGGCAGGCGGCGTTGCATGCGCGGGCGATGCTGGCGCATTGCCGGCGGGCAGCCCATCGATCATCTGTTCGGCCAGGCGCTGATAGCCCTCGTCGAAATGATGTCCGCCCGCTTCACCGTGCACCGTCACCCACGCGGGCAGGTCCTTCTTCGTGCACAGGCTGTCGGCGGCATCGTCCTTGCCGTAGTAGCAAACCACCGGGAACCGGTTGTCCAGCGCCACGAGCGGTGGCAGTGCCGCGTATTCCGGTACCTTGTTGAATTTCTCCGACAACGTTTTCACGAACGCCTTGAAGCGACCCTGCGCGACCATGTAGCCCTCGAACTGGATCTCGAACGTGGCGTCGTGGCTGGGCGACAGCAGCACCAGCTGGGCGATGCGCGATCTCGCGGCCGGGCTCAGCTTGTCGATCAGTGTCGGCAGCACGTCGGCGCCGAACGAAAACCCGACCAGCCATACGCGTTGCTTGTGCCATGTCGCCAACGAATCGATGATCAAGGCATCCAGTTGCTGCGCAGCCACATCCGGCGACCGGGCGCGCCAGAAGTACTTGAAGCTGTTGACGCCCAGCACGGGAATGCCGCGTGCCGCGAACGCGGTGCCGAGTTGCTTGTCGAGATCGGCCCAGCCACCGTCGCCGGAATACAGGATCGTCAACATGTCGTCCTTGCCGGCGGGCGCCTGCACGCCGGGCGCGGGTGGAACGACGACGATGGACTTTTCCAGGCTCGGCCGTGCAAACGGGTTCCAGAGCAGGGCGAATCCCAGCACGCACACGCATGCACCCGCGCTTGTCCTCATGATCCACTTGCCTCGCTTCATCGGCGCACCACTCCGGTGAGGCCGCCCGAAATCAGGCTGGCCACGTTCGCGAGGATCATCGGAAGCGCGATCCCGCCCGGAACGGCCATGTAGCGCGGCTCCCACTCGGGGTCGAACTTGTCCTTGTAGCGCTTCAGGCCCTGGAAATTGTAGAAACGTTCGCCGCGCCCGAATACCAGCGCGCCGAACCGGTTCCACAGCGGCGCCAGCCGCCGGTTGGTCATGCCGGACATGGGGGCCATGCCGAGGTTGAACCAGCGATAGCCCGCTTGCCGCGCCCAGCGCATCAGTTCGATGAACAGGAAATCCATGCTGCCGGACGGACTTTCGGGCGCGAAGCGCATCAGGTCCAGCGAGGCTTCTTCCTTGTTCCCGGTGAGGAACAGGTTGGCGAACGCCAGCAAGCGTTCGCCTTGCCACACCAGCGCCATCGAGGTGCGGGCGAGATATCCCGGATCGAACGCACCGAGAGAGAAACGTTTCTCGCGCGCGTGTTTGTCGGCCAGCCACGCGTCGGAAATTTCCCTGAGCCGTGGCATCAGGGGCGGTACCGCTTGCGCAGGAATCACTTCGAGGCGAAGCCCTTCGCGTTCGAGCTTGTTGAGCGTGCCGCGCAGGGTCTTCTTCGATTTGCCATCGAGGTTGAAATCCGCGAGGGCCACCCGCGCCTCCTCGCCAAGCTTCAACAGGGTCATGCCGACTTCGAGATACAGGTCGAGATCGGCGGGGCTTACCTGGTAGAAGACCGGCCAGCCGCCCGCGCGCTCGCACTGCTCCATGAAGCTCCACACCAGTTCGCGCCGCGCGGCGTCGTCATCACCGACCGGGTCGCCCATGCTGACCCAGCTGCGTCCTTCGATGCCGTACATCAGGAAGGCGCCGTCGTCGGGAGAAAACAGAAGTTGCTTGTCACCCATCAACGCCAGGTGCGCCTGCGCCGAACGATAGTTGCGGATCAGCGGCCACGCGCGAGCAAGCTCGGCTTCGCTGGGTCGCGCACGGCGCGGGGTTTGCGGCCGGATCAGGCTCGCCACCGCGAACAGCAGGCCCGCCGCGGCCGCGGCCACCAGTGCGCGCAGGGCACGCGATGCACCGCCGTGGTGGAAACTGAATTCCCACCACAGGTTGTTGCTGTAATCCACGTGCTTGTAGCTGAAGAACACCAGCCACGCGGCGCAGCCGAATACCGCGAGGATCGCGACGATCCAGCCGGGGGAAAAATTGGTACTGAAAAGCGACGCGCGGCGATAGAACAGCTTGTGCGCCGGCATCAGCGCGAGCGCAAGCAGGCCGAGAAAAATGGCTTCTTCGTAGTCGATGCCTTTCAGCAGCGAGAACACTGCGCCGGCCACCAGCAGGACCAGCGTCAGCCAGTACGCCGCGTCCAGGCGGCGTTGCAGGCCGCGCGCGAGGATCAGCAGCAGCATGCCGATGACACTGGCCAGCAGGTGCGAGACTTCCAGGACCGACAGCGGCAACACGCTGCGCAGGATCGCCATGCGATCGGGCAACGCCTTGGTGGCGCCGGAGAACAACAGCACGGCGCCAGACACCAGCGTCAGTCCCGCGAAGAACGGCGGCAACAGTCCGGCGAACCACGGCGACCACGGCACGTGCCGCCGCAGGCTTTGTGCCTCGCGTTGCAGCACCAGCACCGTCGCCGCGCCGAGCGGCATGAGGTAGTAGATGATGCGAAAGGTCGCGAGCGAACCGAGGATCGGTGCGGCGAGGTGTTCGTTGCCGGTGGCGCCGAAGCCGGCCAGCATCACCGCTTCGAAGACACCCAGCCCACCCGGCACGTGGCTGATCAAGCCGGCGATCTGCGCGACGACGAAGATTGCGAGGAAGTGCCCGAAGCCGGCGTTGAGCCGATCCGGCATCAGCACGTACATCACCGCCGCCGCGAGCCACCAATCCACGGCGCCGACTGCGACCTGGCGGATCGCATGCATCGGCGTCGGCAAACGCAGCCGCCAGCGCCACAATTTCAGCGGGCGCCGGACGAAGCTGCCAAGGATCCACGCGAGCGGCATCGCCACCATCACGCAGGCGAACGCAACCCGCCAATCGCTCATCGGCAAGCCCGACGGCAACGGCACCACCAGCAGCGTCACGCCGGTCAGCGCCAACAGTCCGAGCCAGAAGCTCAACGTGCAATACAGGACCAGCTTGCCGATCTCGCCCGTCGAGAGACCGCTTTGCAGGTAAAAGCGGTAGCGGATCGACCCGGACACCAGCAGCGACATGCCGACGGCATTGCTGAAGGCGTAGCTGATGAACGAGATCAGGGTGACGCGCCGCCACGGCAGTCGCTTTCCGATCGCCGCCAGGCCGAAGCGGTCGTAGAAGCTCATCACGCCGAAGCCGAGCGTGGTCAAGGCGATGGCCAGCACCAGCCGCTGGCGTGACACACCTTCGACATAGTGGCGGATCTCGTTGTAGGTGACGTTCCGGGCGAGCAGGTGCAGCGCCCACAACGCCAGTGCCAGCATCCCCAGGGACACCAAGGGCCCCGCGACCCGGCGCAGCCACACGCTGCGCGGGCTGGGCGGCGTCAGCGCGCCATCGGCGCCTGGCATCTGCGCAAGCTTCTCCACCAGCCGGTCACATTCCCCCGAAAGGCGCCAGTGTAAGGCATGCACCGCAGCCGCCCGTGAATGGGACGGCGCCTCAAGTCGCGCTGCCGAACCCGGAGCCGGTGAAATCGATGCGCGGCGGTTGGCCCGCCACGTCCAGCAGCACCTGCGCGTAGGGTTCGTCGAAGCTCACCGTGGAAATCTCGTCCCAGCCGAAGAAAGACGGCTCGCGCAGCCATTCGGCGTCGGGCGTGATTTCCTGCAGCGTGAAGCCGTCGTCCTCGATGCCGAGCGGACGGCCGATGTAGCACACCTCGTGTTCGTCCTCGGTATCGACGTGCACGCACATCACCGCCGCGTACTCGGCCGCCGCGCGCACCACTTGGGTGACGTCGTCCAGCGGAAAGTTGCGTGGCAGGCGCGGGTGGATGTTGCGGATCGCCAGCGCCTTCTCGATGAAGACGTGGTGGCTGTCCGGCGCTTCGACTTCGGTGATGTCGGCCAGCCGCATCGCGTACAGGCCGTCGAAGCTGATCTGGTCGCCGACCACCCACAGCAGCAGCCATTCCCTGCCCATGCCGGCGAGGTAACCGCAGAAACTGCCGTCCTCGATATTGTTGCGCCACACCCGCACCAATTCGCCGCGCTGCATGGCGCCGCGCAGCTTCGGGCGCGGACTCTCGGACTCGAATTTCAGGACCTTGCCCATGGTGTCATTCTAGCTGGAGAGGGCAGGGGGTGCCCGGCTGCGGGTCTCACAGGATGTAGCGGGACAGATCTTCGTTGGATGCCAGATCTTTGAGGTTTTTGTCCACGTATTCGGCGTCGATCGAGTAACGTTCGCCGCTTTTGTCCGCGGCCTCGAACGAGATCGACTCCAGTAGCCGCTCCATGACCGTCTGCAAGCGACGGGCGCCGATGTTTTCGGTGCTTTCGTTCACCTTGAACGCCACTTCGGCCAGCTTGGCGATGCCGTCGCCGGTGAATTCCAGCTTCACGCCCTCGGTGTTCAGCATGGCGGCGTATTGCTTGGTCAGGGCGTTGTGCGGCTCGGAAAGAATCCGCTCGAAATCCTTCACCGACAGCGCCGACAGCTCCACGCGGATGGGCAGGCGCCCCTGCAGTTCAGGGATCAGGTCGGAAGGCTTCGCCATCGAGAACGCACCCGAGGCGATGAACAGCACGTGGTCGGTCTTGACCGGGCCGTATTTGGTCGAAACGGTCGAGCCTTCGACCAGCGGCAACAGGTCACGCTGCACGCCCTCGCGCGAAACCCCGGCGCCGCCCCAGTCGCTGCGCTGCGCGACCTTGTCGATCTCGTCGATGAAGACGATGCCGTTCTGCTCGCAGTTCTCGATCGCCTGCGCGCGCAGTTCGTCGTCGTTGAGCAGCTTGCCGGCTTCCTCGTCGATCAGCATCGGCCGCGCAGCCTTGATCTTGAGCTTGCGCTTCTGGCTCTTGCCACCGCCCATGCTCTGGAACATCGAACTCAGTTGCTGCGACATTTCCTCCATGCCGGGCGGCGCCATGATCTGGACGCCAACGTTCATCGCGAACTCGAGTTCGATCTCGCGTTCGTCCAGCGCGCCCTCGTGCAACTGCTTGCGCAGCTTGCCGCGCGTGGAGGAGTCGGATTCGACTTGTTGCTCGTCGCCTTGCTGATCCCAGCCGCCGCTTTGCTCGCGACGCGGCAGCAGTGCATCGAGGATGCGTTCGTCGGCGTGTTCCTCGGCCTGCGATTTCACGCGCTCCTTGGCCTGGTCGCGGGTGAGCTTGTAGGCGACGTCGGCGAGGTCGCGCACGATGGAATCCACGTCCTTGCCGACGTAGCCGACCTCGGTGAACTTGGTCGCTTCCACCTTCACGAATGGCGCTTTCGCGAGCGTCGCGAGGCGCCGCGCGATTTCGGTCTTGCCGACGCCGGTCGGTCCGATCATCAGGATGTTCTTGGGCGTCACTTCGTTGCGGAACGAAGGTTCGAGCTGCATCCGCCGCCAGCGGTCGCGCAGGGCGATCGCCACCGCGCGCTTGGCGTTGTGCTGGCCGATGATGAAGCGGTCGAGTTCATTGACGATTTCGCGAGGGGTGAGTTCGGACATGGGAATTGAGTCGGTAGGAAGGTTCGTCGTCATTCCGGCGCGAGCCGGAATCCAGGTCGCGTGTGTATTGAAAATGGATCCTGGCCTGCGCCGGGATGACGAATCAAAGTTCTTCGATCGTCACGTTGTGGTTGGTATAGATGCAGATGTCGCCGGCGATGCCCAGCGCTTTTTCGACGATGGCGCGCGCGTCCAGGTCGGAGTTGTCCAGCAATGCCTTCGCCGCGGCCTGGGCGTAGGGACCGCCGGAACCGATCGCGATCAGGCCGTGTTCGGGTTCCAGCACGTCGCCGTTGCCCGAGATCAGCAACGACGCCTCCTTGTCGGCGACCGCCAGCATGGCTTCGAGTCGACCCAGCCGCCGGTCGGTCCGCCATTCCTTGGCCAGCTCCACCGCGGCGCGGGTCAACTGGCCGTTGTGCTTGGCGAGCTTGTCCTCGAACAGCTCGAACAGCGTGAAGGCATCGGCGGTCGCGCCGGCGAAGCCGGCCAGCACGTCGGAATTCTTGCCTAAACGCCGGATCTTGCGCGCATTGGCCTTGACCACGGTGTTGCCCAGCGTGACCTGGCCGTCGCCGCCTAGGACGACCTTGCCGTTCTTGCGCACGGACAGGATGGTGGTGGCGTGGAATGATTCCATGGACGCCTCGTGTGGTGGTGGATCCGGATGCGGCAAACGTGGGGGCGGTGTGCAGTGATGGCAAGCGCATCGGGGAATCCCGGTCCTGGTTGGTTCGCAGCCTTTCTGGGCGCTCGTGCACAGGGGAACCGCCGAGCTCGATGCTGGCTGGCGGCTGAACCGCGTCCGTCGATGGCGCCGCCGCGCTACCCGAGTGCATTGCGTGATCCAAATGTGACGAGTATTGTTAAAGCGTGGTTAATGGACGAGGCGGTTTCCGGCGCAGTGCAGGGGTGCGCGCCGCAAGCCGCAGCTTTGATGCGGCACAAGCATCGCACTGATGTTTTCCCACACTTCGCCGGGGAGTATCCATGACTCACAAACAGAACCGCTTGTCGCTGGCCGTGCGCGTTGGTTTGACTGCAGGCCTTGTCGCCGTCGCTGGCATGGCGCAGGCGCAACAACAGGCGCCTGATCAACAGACGCAGACAAAAGGCCAACCGAAGACGCTGCAAACGGTGGTCGTCACCGGTTCGCTGATCCGACGCGTCGATACCGAAACCGCCAGTCCGGTCACGATCATCGATCGCCGGAACATCACCAGCTCCGGCAAGCCGACCTTGGGCGACGTGGTGCAGCAATTGCCCAGCATCGCCGGCGCCGCCACCAATCCGCAAAACAACAGCAATGGCGGCGGTGTGGCCTCGCCGTTGACCGAGGGCGGCGACGGCGCCTCGCGCGTTTCGCTCCGCGGCTTGGGCGTGAGCCGTACGCTGGTGCTGATCGACGGCCAGCGCATGCTCAACGCCGACTTGAACCTGATTCCGCAGAACATGGTGCAGCGCATCGACGTGCTGGCCGAGGGCGCTTCGACGACCTACGGTTCGGATGCCGTTGGCGGCGTGGTCAACATCCTGCTTCGCCATGATTTCGATGGCGCGGAGATGAGCTTCAATGGCGGCGTCTCCGGCCATGGCGATGGGCAGCGTCACGGCTTCAGCCTGACCATGGGCCACAGCGGCGATCGCTACAACATCGTCGGTGGCTTGGATTACAACAAGTACAACGCCGTGTCCGACGCGCGCCGTGAATTCTCTGCGCACCAGTTGTACCTGTACGACGGGGCGGTCAGCGTGGCGGGTTCCAGCTCGATCCCGAATGGCCGGCTTTCGATACCCGCGTCCTTCGCCGCCCAATACGGATGCACGCCCAACTCATCGGGCCTCATCACGGTGACGCGGGACAGCGGCGATGGTACGGCGCTTGGCGACTATCGCTGCCGCACTTCGAGCGACACGTTCAACTACGCCGCCTACAACTACATCCAGGTCCAGCAGCAGCGAACCGATGGTTTCGTGCTGGGCAGCTACAACCTGACCGACAACATCACGGCGTTCGTCGATGCCTTCTACAACCATACCTCGTCGGCCGGCCAGGACGCGTCGATTCCCGTCGGCACCGGTGACGGCCTGGTGATTCCTTCGACGGCACCATTCAATCCATTCGGGCTGACCTTCAGTCCCAACCCGATTCCCGGCGATCCGAACAGCGGCTACGTGTTCCAAGGTCGCCTCACCGGCATCGGCACCCGCATCCATCCCTATATCACCAGCACCGGCCAATTGATCGCCGGGTTGCGCGGCGCGATCGGCCAAAGCAGCTGGAACTGGAACGTCACGTTCGACTATGGCCATACCGCACGTACCCAGATCGACAAGAACGAGCTGTACATCCCCGCGCTGCAGGCGGCCATCGATGCCGGTGCCAACATCTTCGACCAGCAGGCGAATGGTCCGGCGCTGTCCGCGGGCGCGCTGGATGCTGTCTACCGGAAGAACGAGAACCTGCGACAGATCAGCGCGGGCGCCAATGGCGACCTGTTCTCGTTGCCTGCCGGGAATGTGCAGTTGGCGGTCGGCGCGTTGTATCGCAAGCAGAGCATGAACTACACGATCAACCCGCTCGCCTTGCTGGATCCGACGACGGGTATCTGCCAAATCTCGCAGGAAGCCTGCGGTTCGCCGGGGAGCGGCAAGGACGACGTCACGGAAGCCTTCGCCGAAACCCTGATCCCGTTGTTGAAGGAGGTGCCCGGCGCCTACTCGCTGAACCTCGACCTGGGCGTGCGCTACTCCGACTACAACAGTGCAGGGTCCACGACGAACGGCAAGATCGCCATCGAATGGCGTCCGATCCAGGACCTGCTGGTGCGCGGCACGATCTCGCAGGTGTTCCGTGCGCCCAATCTCGACGACCTTTACGACGGGCGTTCCATCGACCAGCCCACCCTGAACGACCCCTGCGCGCATCTTTCATCCGCAGAGCTTGCGCAGCATCCTTCCGCGTGCCAGTACGTGCCGCCGAACTGGGCAGGAAACAATCCGGCGCAGATCAACGATTACTATTCCGGCGCCAACGTCATGGGCATCAAGCTCAAGCCCGAGCACGGCAAGTCGGTGGATTTCGGACTGGTCTACAACCCAAGCTGGGCGCCGGGCCTGAACACCAGCGTCGATTTCTGGCACATCTACCTGTATGACACGCTGGTGCCGATCAACGGCATCACCGTGGTCAACGCTTGCTTCAACAACGAAGCCAGTCCGTTCTGCCCGTACATCCATCGCTACGACAACACGACCAAGCAACCCGGCCAGGTCTTCTGGATCGATGCGCCGGTACTCAACCTCGGTACCCTTAGTACCAGTGGTATCGATTTCACCGCCAATTACAAGCTCCCGCACTTCGACTTCGGCGGTTTCAATCCGGGCGACTTCAGGCTCGGTCTGGCGACCAGCTACATCTCCACCTTCAACAACAACAAGACTCCTGGAGCTCCGGGTTCCACCGTCGACAAGCTTGCGGGTACCTGGAACGCGCAGTTCGGCAATGTCTCGCGTTGGCGCGCGACGGCCACGCTGGGCTGGAACCGCGGCAACTGGGATGCCCAGTGGCGCACCCGTTACATCAGCGGCGTCACCGCCTTGAATGCGGATTACGTGACTGGAGCGAGTATCCCCGTTGCCTCGGTGGTGTACAGCGATCTGCAACTGGGTTACGCCGTACCCGCCATCCACACCCGTTTCGATGTGGGCGCCGACAACGTGTTCGGCAGGCGGCCACCGTTGATCTACCAGAACGGGCAGGGCAACACGGATGGCGCCACCTACGACATGATGGGCCGGTACTACTGGGCGAAGGCGACGCTGAAGTTCTAGGCCTTCGTGCGGGCGGCATTCGAACCGGACAAGGGCGCCGTGCAAGCGGCGCCCTTTTTTGCGTCCGTTAAAGTGGTGCCATTGCTGCAGGACTGATTTCACATGACCGTTCCGATCGCCTCGATCGTCGAATCCATGGCTGCCGCATGGAATGCGGGCGATGCCAGGCGCGTGCTCGCGTTGGCGACGCAGGCTTCCGCCGTCGAGGCGGACAACGAAGGGTTCCTCGGATTGCTCGGCGTGGCGCAACAAGAGCTTGGTGCATACCCGCAGGCTGCAAGGACGTTCGAACGTCTGGTACACATCCAGCCGGGGGTTCATGCGTGGTGGAACAACCTCGGCGTCGCTTGCCGCCACGCGGGTGAGTTCGCGACGTCCGAACAGGCCCTGCTCAAGGCCAGGTCGCTGGCGCCCGGCGATGCCGAGGTGCATTACAACCTCGGCCTGCTTTACATCCAGCAGCAGCGCTGGCCGCTGGCGCGCGAGACGTTGCTGGATGCCGTGCGGCTTGCGCCGCAGTTTGTCGAAGCCCGCCTGGAGGCCGCCCACGCTTGCCATGTCTGCGGGGATATCGAGAGCGAAAGGGCGATGCTGGAAGGAGCCGACGGCTGGCCGCCGCAGCCGGCAGCGCAGGCGTTGGTGCTCGCTTCGATATTGTCGGTACTGGGGCGGCTGGAAACGGCGTTGCACGTGTTGGCGAGGGCGCGCGTGCCGGAAGGGCCGGCGGCAGGCACGTTGCGGTTGCGCATCGCCGCTCAGCGCGTTGCGTTGTACGAACGGAACAACTTGCTCGAACTTGCGCAGCGCGAGCTGCAGCAGGTGCCGATGGACGCCCTGGACGCGTTGCCGGCCGATGCCGTCGATGCGCGTGCCGATGGCTGGCGCGCCCACGCGGTGGTGGCGATGCGCGAGGGCCGCCATGCCGATGCGGCCGCACTGTACCAACGCGTCCTGGGCGTGGTCGGCGACGACGAAGGCCGCGCAACGGCCGCATTCGGCCTCGCCGCCGCGCTCGATCGGCAGGCCCGCCACGACGAAGCGTGGCAGTCGCTCGGGATTGCCCACGCGGCGCAACTTGACGTTGTGCGACAGGCAGCTCCGGAATTGTTGAAACCGGACAGCCAGCCGCTGCCGATGGTGACGAGCGTAGTGGATGCTGACGCGTTCGCCACGTGGAAGCCGCTGACGGGGCCGCGCATGGAAAGCAGCCCGGTATTCGTGATCGGGTTTCCGCGCTCCGGCACCACCTTGCTGGAACAGATGCTCGACGCCCACCCGGATTTCCGCTCGATGGACGAACGCGGTTTCATCTACAGCCTGGTCGATCGCATGCAGCACGTCGGCCAACGTTACCCGGCCGACCTTGCCGGTCTGCCGCAAGCCGATGCCGACCATCTGCGCGCGACCTACTTCGGCATGGTCGCACACGCGTTGCCCGATCTCGGCGGCCACCGGCTGGTCGACAAGAATCCGCTCAACCTGTTGTGCCTGCCGCTGATCCTGCGCCTGTTCCCCAAGGCACGCATCATCCTTTGCATCCGACACCCCTGCGACGTGCTGTTGAGTTGTTACATGCAGTCCTTCCGCTCGCCGGCGTTCAGGGCGATGTGCTCGGCGTTGCCCAGGCTTGCGCGCGGCTATGCGGAAGCGTTCGAACAGTGCTGCCGGCACCTCGAGGTTTTCAAGCCGGGCGTGTTGGAGTGGCGCTACGAATCCGTGGTCGATGATTTCGACGCTGCGGTCACGCGACTCGGGCGATCCCTGGAAGTCGCGGACCCCTCGCCGTTCGCGGGCTTTGCCGCTCGCGCGCGGGACAAGCAGTTCATCGCGACGCCGAGCTATGCGCAGGTCACGCAACCGGTGAATGCGAAGGCGGTGGGGCGCTGGGTGAACTACCGCGAACAGTTTGAACCGGTGCTTCCGGTGCTGCGTCCGTGGATCGAACGTTTCGGCTACGGCGCGTGAGCGCCGCAGCCTGCACGCGCCGTAGTCGCGGTTTTCCGGATCATTCGCCGCCCGTCAGAAATCCTGCCGGAAGCGGATGCCGATCGTGCGCGGGTTGATGAAGCCGGTGTAAACCTGTCCGTCCGGATACGTGGCGGAGACGCCATGGGCGGCGCAGGTTTCCGGCTTGCACTCCGAGTACTTGTACAGTTCGCCCCGCTCGTCGAAGGCGTTGTTGACGAACACATCCAGCGACCAGTTGCTCTTCTTCACGCCGGCGGAAAGATCGACCGAGTTGTAGGAAGGCAGGTCGCCCAGCAGGCTGCGCGGAACCAGGCGCAGGTCGGTGGTGCGCTGGCCGACATGCACCCATGCGGCCTGCACGTACGCGTCGTTGCCGTCGAGGTCGAACGCGTAGCGTGCGATCAGGTTGCCCTTGAAGTGGGGCGTGATCGGCAAGCGTGTGCCGGCCGGAGCCTCGGGACCGTCCACCACCGCGCCGGTCTGGGGGTTGATGGAGCCGGGTGGACAGTCGGTGACCGGGTTGCCGCTGCTGTCCGAGAACCCGCAGTAATTGGACGTCAGCCGCGCGCGGTAGAACCCCACGCCCGCGCTGAGGTTCAGGTTGTAGGTGGCCTGCCAATCCAGTTGCGACTCCAGGCCGTCGATCCGCGCCGAGTTGACGTTGCGGATGATGGTCAGGCCGGGCGGCACCAGGATGTTGTACTGGAAATTGTCCCAGTTCTCGCGGAACAGCGCGCCGTTGAAGGATATCCGGTTGTCGAGCCAGGTGGTCTTCCAGCCCAGCTCGACATTGGTCAGGAAATCGGGATGGTACGGGACCGTGCCGGCGGCACGGTTGACGCCGCCGGGCCGGAAGCCTTCCGAGCGCGTGACGTACACCATCGCGGTCGGCGAGATGTTCCAGGTCAGGTTGATCTTGTGCAGCGAACCGCTGTCGCGGGTGTTCTTGTCGAAGTCCAGGCAGGGTGCGCCGAAGAACGCTGCCTGCGAGATGCACCCCGCCTCGCCGTAGCTCGATCCGGACGAGAAGCCCTTGCTGTATCCGTAGAACCCGAGCAGATGGTCGCGGCTGCGGTAGTAACGTTCGCCCAAGGTCAGGGTGAGCTTGTCGGGAAGGATGTCGTACGACACCTCGCCGAACAGGGCCTTGTTGCTGTCGAAGCGCATTTCGCGGGTCAGCCAGATGGTGTTCGCCCAGCCGCTCACCGACAGCGAATCGGCGAGGCCGTCGATCTGGTAGTCCTGCTGGATGTCGTGTTTCTGGTTCTGCGTGAATGCGCCGGCGACGAAGCGCAGGCGGTTTTCCGCGGGCGAGGCAATCCGCAATTCGTTGCTGTTGAAGTAATACCCGTCCCGGCCGCTGATGTGCTGGGCTGGGTTGATCAGTGCGCCGCTGTTGTCCGTGAAATACAGTCCGTACGCGGCGAGGGTGTCGTACCAGTAACCGTAGTCGGTGTAATCCGAATGCTGTTCCTGGTTGCGCCGCAGGTGTCCATACGCGTAGGTCACGTCGAAGTTGCCGATCTTGCCCTGCACGGTCAGCGCCGCCTGCCACCAACGGTCGTTCACGCCTTCCGGGTAGAAGTGGCTCAATGCGAGGTCGCCGACCATGGGATCACTCGCGAAGTTGCCGTGGGCGATCGTTTGCTGGCCCATGACAGAGGGACTGATCGACCAGTTGTCGTTGAGGTCGATCTTCAGCTCGGCGCGTGCGCCCTTGGTGGTGACGTCGTTGTAATGGTCGTGCGCGCGGGCCGGCGAACACACCAGCTTGGCCGCCGGCGTGCAGTTGTCGGCATTGCTCAGCGTGATGCCGGAGGAGGGAAACGTGACGCTGCCGGGCTTGTTGTCGATGTAGCCGGCATCGTGCTCGCGCCAGCCGACCAGGCGGATGGCGGCACGCTCGTTGATTGGTATGTTGAGCATGCCTTCGAAGGTGTCGCCGATCCCGCCGTGCGATACCTGGTTGGCGGTGAGCGTGTAGTTCGCCGCGAACCCGCTGGGATCCGGTTTGTTGGTGATGATGCGCAGCGCGCCGGCTTCGGCGCTGGCGCCGTACAACGTTCCCTGTGGTCCCTTCAGGACTTCGACGCGCGCGATGTCGTACATGTGGATGTCGACCGGGCCCTGGATCGTCGTGACCGGCTGGTCGTTGAGGTAAACGCCCACGGTCGGCTGCGAACCGGAGTGGTTGCGGTTGCTGCCGTCGGTCACGCCGCGCATGTAGATCGCGGCGAAGCCCGGGCCCGCCTGCACGCCGCCGCCGCCCGACTGGAACGTCACGCCCGGAAGGTATTGCACGTAGTCCTTGAAGTCCTGTACGTGCAGCGCCTCGAGCTGGTCGTTGGCCAGCACGTTCATGCTGATCGGCACCTTCTGGAGGTTCTCGGTGCGCTTCTGCGCGGTCACCACCACCGTGCCGAGGGTCTTGATCTTGTCCGCCTTCGACTTGGGAGTCGGTGTCGTGGGCGATGCTTGCGGCTGGGGCGAGGCGGCCTCGCTGCCTTGTTCCGATCCCAGTGCCAATGCCGGCGTCGCCAGCGCCACGCAGATCGCCGCCGCCAGGGGCAACCTGGTCCAACGTGCCGATCGAGTCCCCGCACCCCGCTTGCATGTGCTCATGTGCATGATCCCCAAAGTGGATGAGTCCGACCCTTCTTGTTTGTTTACTCCCGCTGGCCGGGCGCCGCAGGATACGCCTGCAACACCGGTCCCAATGCCACCTGCAACGGTTGCAGCCAGTCCGCAAATCCCTGCCAGTGATCCAGCCCGTCACGGTAGATCGGCTGGCGCACCTGTTCCGAACTTGCCGTCCTTACCGGCCGCCGGTTGTCGAAAAACCGCAGGCAGGCGGGCTCGAACGACAGGCCGCAATAATCCAGGACGCGCCGCACCTCGGCCTCGGTATCCTCGACCAGCCGCTCGTAGTGGACACGACAGACGCGGCCCGGCAGCACGGCGTCGAAATGCGCCATCAGTTCGACGTAGTCGCGGTAATAGCGTCCGATGTCGTCGAGGCTGTAGCTGAAGCCCTGGCCGCGGGCGAAATGCTGCTTGAAGATCGAAAACCCGCACGCCATCGGATGTCGCCGCGCGTCGATGATCTTCGCGTTCGGCAGGATCAGGTGGATCAGTCCGGCGTGCATGAAGTTGTTCGGCATCTTGTCGATGAAGAACGGCCTGTCCGTCTTGCGCTGGATGCGCGTTGCAGCGAGATAGCGCTCGCCCAGCGCGCGCAGTGCACCCGCATCCATCGCCGCCAGCGCGCGGTGGTAGGGCATCGCGTCCTCCGGGCCTCCCTTCCGGCGCAACTCGCCGGTGAGGGTCGTGAGCTCCGGCAACTCCATCGTGCCCTCGACCTGGCTGTGGCTGGCGAGGATCTGCTCGATCAGGGTCGAGCCCGCGCGCGGCAGGCCGACCACGAAGATCGGATCGGGTGCAGCGCACCCCGTGCCCGCTCGCGCCGCAAAGAATTCGCGCGTGTAATGGTTACGGATGTAAGCGACGCGGGACGTGGTCTCGCCGGCGTCGTAGCCAAGCTGCGCGCGGCGAATCGCATTGCCCCGCGCGTAGTGGCGGAACGATGCCGCGCAGTCGCCGTTGTCTTCCAGCGCCTTGCCCAATGCAAACTCGAGATGCAGGCGGTCCTCGTCGCCGAGATTCCCGCGGGCGAGTTGCCCGCGCATTGCGTCGATGTCCGCTGTTTCGAAACGAAACAGCTTGAGGTTGGCGAGGCTCCACCACGCTTCGCCGAAAGTGGGCGCCAGTTCCACGCAACGCCGGTACGCGGTGACCGCCTGTTCGACGTGGTTCGCGGTTTTCAGCGCGTGGCCGTAACTCAACCACAGCTTGACCGCATCCGGGTGATCCATGGCCAGCTTGCGATAAAGCGCCAGCGCTTCGTCGTAGTCGCCGATCCGGCACAGCACCGCGGCCTTGAGGTTCAGGCAACTTGCGTGTGCGGGATCCAGCACCAACACCCGCTCGATCTCCGCGAGCGCATCCTGCGGCCGGTTGCTCCGGTGCAGGACCAGTGCGTGGTTCCAGCGCGCTTCCAGGAAATCGGGCGCCAGTTCCAGGCAGCGTTCCAGCAGGTGCGCCGCATCTTCGTTGCGGTCCAGGCGCGCCGCCACTTCGGCCAGCATCCGGATCGCCGCCACGTCGGTCGGCGCCTCGCGCAGCCGTGCACGCAACAAGGTTTCGGCCTGCGGAATCCGGTTCGCGACCATCGCATCGGCCGCCTGGAGCAAGGTTGCATCGCGAACGGAATGGTGTACGTGGCCAAGGTAGGCACGCTGTGCCGCGGCGCGCTCGCCGCACGCCATCCTCGCATCGCCGAGCATTCGCCACGCCTGCGGGTGCCACGGGTTCGCCCGCACGAAATGTTCGAGCTGCGTGGACGCGCTTGCAGGGTCGGATTCGAGCAGCGGCTCGATGCGCGCGAGGGCCCGTTGCGGGTCCGCGATGCATGTTGCGGCCGTTGCCGTGTCGGCGGCAAACGGCGCCTGCGTGGCAGGCATGGATCCAACGCGGACACTTGGCATGGTGCGCTCAAACCGTTCACGGTTGCGCCGGCGCGAGTGTACTGCATGCGTGGTCCACTGCGATGCCGGAAGCCGCGCGGGCATGGGCGCGCCGGCCAGCGCGGCGTGCCGCGATATTCGGTGTTTCGGGGTGGCGAGCGTGGCCGGCGCTATTTGCGCTTCGCGCGCGGATGTGCCGCGTCGTACACCTTGGCGAGGTGCTGGAAATCGAGGTGCGTGTAGATTTGGGTCGTGCCGATGTCGGCGTGGCCCAGCAGTTCCTGCACCGCGCGCAGGTTGCCCGAGGATTCCAGCA
This sequence comes from Rhodanobacteraceae bacterium, assembly GCA_035277545.1. GTDB lineage: Bacteria > Pseudomonadota > Gammaproteobacteria > Xanthomonadales > Rhodanobacteraceae > 66-474. Next base: position 22,017 of record DATEKI010000280.1, read on the forward strand.
GGTGCGACGCGCAGGAATGCCGCATCAGGTGCGGATAGACGCGTCGCCAGATGCCCTGCGAACGCGCGCGGCGCTTGATCGCGGCGCGTACCGCGCCGGCGGTCAGCGGCTGGTCGTTGCGCCCCCGAAGGATCGGTGCGTCCGCATCCGCAGGCTGCGATTCACGTAGCGCGGCGAGCGCTTCCAGCGCCATCCGGCCGACCGGCACGATGCGGGTCTTGTTGCCCTTGCCGGTGACGCGCAGCAGGCCCTGATCGGTGTCGAGATCACGCCAGCGCGTGCCGCACAGTTCCGATACGCGCAGGCCGCTGGAATACAGCAGCTCGAGCATCGCGCGGTCGCGCAGGGCCAGCGGGTCGCCCGCCGTGATTTCGACCAGTGCGGTGGCCTCGTCCACATCCAGCACTTCCGGCAGCTTGCGGCGCACCTTCGGCGAACGCACACCCGCGGCCGGGTTGTTCCGGATCTTCCCCTCGCGCGCGAGGAAGCGGAAGAAGCTGCGGAAGGCCGACAGCATCGCACGCAGCGACGGCGGCTCCAGCCCGCGGCGGTGTTCGTTTGCGATCAGCGTCTGCACCTGTTCGCCGCGCAATTCATCCCACGCGGTCAGGGAAAGTCCGTCGGCGAAGCGCGTCAAGGCTTCCAGCGCGTGCGTGTAGTTGCGCAGCGTGCCCGGCGAATAGTGCCGCTCGACTTTCAGGTAATCCAGGAACCGCGCGGCGTCGGCGGCGAGGCCGCTCATCTCATGCCGTCGCCGGGTAACGTGCGATCGCGGCGTCCAGCGCCTGCGCGATCAGCTTCAGGAACAGCGTGCCGATGCCCGGATGGAAACGGTTGGGATCGCTGCTGCCGATCGCGAGCATGCCCTCGTTGCCGATCTTCAGCAGGGCCGCCGATTGCACCTTGCCGGCGTCGTTGCCGAACAGGCGATCGAGCTTCGCCTGCGCAAGCCTGCCGCACGCGGGTTCGCCACGCGCGAGGAAATCCGTGAACGCCGGAAGCGCCTGCTTGCCCTCGGGTACGCAGACCAGCCAGTCCGCGCGCGGCAGATCGGCGCCGTCACGGAACAACACCACGCGTACCAGGTCGGAATGAAAGTCTTCGTTCAACGCGCCGACGAAACTCTTCAGCACGTCCGGCAGGTTGTCGTCGCGCAGCAAGCCCACGGTGAGCGTATGCACGCGCACCATCAGCTGTTCGTTGTCGCCGGCGATCGCCACCAGCTCCGCCAGCCTGTCGTTCAACTCGCGGTTGCGGGCGCGCAGTGCTTCGAGCTGGTAAGCCGCCAGCGACGCGGCGGGGCCGTTTTCGCGCGGCATCACCAATTCAGTGGCGACGTCCGGAAAGTTTTGCAGGAAGCGCGGGTGGTGGCGCAGGTATTCGGCGACGTCCATCGCTTCGAGGCTTTGCTTCAGGGTCAGATCGGGCATGCGTGGCGGGCCGGTCGGGAGCTGCCGCAAAGTTTGGTTGTTTGCGTGCGCGAACGCAAACGCGAATGCAGGAAACCTTCGACACGGATCAGGGCGGATCAAGGCAGAGACGGGAAGTGCCCTGTCCGTGGCAATCCGCCTCCATCCGTGCCGAGTGTCCCTGGCGAAGGGCCCGGTTCAAATCCCCAGCCATTCTCCGTCGAAAGAGAAGCTCGCCGGGCCAGTCATCCACAGCGCGTGACCCGGCCCTTGCCAGAGGATGGCCAGCGTGCCGCCGGGCAGTTCCACGCGCACCTCGTCGCCGACACGGCCGCGATTGCGCAGCGCGGCGACTGCTGCGCAGGCGCCGCTGCCACAGGCGAGCGTCCAGCCGGCGCCACGTTCGTGCACGCGCAGCCTGATTTCATTTGCATCGACGACCTGGGCAAAACCGGCGTTGACGCCCCGCGGGAAGCGCGGGTGCATGGTGATGCGCGGTCCCAGATAATCCACGCGTGGGTCGTTCACGCCCGCCACTTCAAGTACCGCGTGCGGATTGCCCATCGACACCGCGGCGATTTCGATCTGTTCGCCGTCGACATCGAGCGGATAGCCATCCGCCGCCGCGGTGGCCACGAAGGGAATCCTCATGGGCTCGAATCCGGGCTCGCCCATTTCCATCGCGACCATGGTGGCGTCGAGCAGGCGCATGCCTACGACGCCAGCCGGGCTTTCCAGCTTCACCGCGTCGCCGATCGCGATCGCACCGGCGCGGTGCAGCCAGGCGCCGATGCAGCGCGCACCGTTGCCGCACTGTTCCGCGAAGGAACCATCCGCGTTGCGGATCGAATACCCGGCGACGCAAGCAGCGTCATGCGGGCGTTCGATGACCAGCAGTTGGTCGAAGCCGACACCGGTATGGCGATCGGCCATGGCGCGGACACGTGCTTCGCCGGGTTCCGGTGAGGACGCGCGCGCATCCAGCACCACGAAATCGTTGCCGAGGCCGTGCATCTTGGTGAACCGGATACCCACGTGCGATCCCGGGCGTCAGCCGCCAGCGGAGGAAGATGGCGCAGGTGCCGCCGCCGTTGTCGCAGCGGCCGGTTTGGCGGTCGCTGCCGCCGCCGGCGTCGAAGCGGCGGAAGGCGGCGCCGCGGCCCTGGTCGGCAGGTACAAGGGTCCCTTCTGTCCGCAGCCGGCGAGCAATCCGAAAACCAGCAGCAGCGCTGCAGAAATGATGTGACGGCGCATGCGCGGCATCCGGTGGGGAACGTGCCGCGAGTATAAGGGCAGGGCCGGCGGCCGGCATCGTGGCAGGCCGCCGGTGTGCGCGATGCCCGTGGATCAATGACCCGCGCTGGATGCGGGCGTGGGCGTGTCCCCGGCCGGTTTCGCACTTGTGCTGGATGCCGGCGCGTTCAAATCCTTCATGTTGCCGACCGTGACCGTACCGCGCCAACGCGCATCGCGCGCGGCGAAATATTGTTTCGGATTCCAGCGCCACGGACTCCAGAAATCCGTGCTGCCGCAACCGGCGGCCGGCGAGTCGCCGACCGTCGGGCCGCCGCAGTTGGCGTTGACGCCCGCCGTCATCACCCCGCTGTCGAAACCCAGCCGGGAACCGGTGCCTTCCGTCTTGGCCATGTCGAGCGCCCGTACCATCCGCTTTTTCGCGACCGCATCGCCGTATTCGGGCATCAGCGTGCCCAGCACGGCGACGGCTTGGTCGTGCTGCGCCGGCGTCAGTGCCTCGCACACGCGATTGCGGGTGGCAATGAAACTCGGGAATTTGCGCTCGGCCGCCAGGGCCAGCCACGCGCAGGCGGCAACGGGATCCTTCGCGACGCCCTGTCCGTTGTCGTACATCAGGCCGATGCTGAGCTGCGACAGCTTGTCGGCATAGCGGGCACCGTATTTGAAATACTTGATGGCCGCCGCGTAGTGGCCCTCGGAATACAGGCGCATGCCGGCGTATTCGCCGAACAGGTCGGGGTGTCCCCACGTGGAGGCATTGTTCATCGCGGTAACGATTTTTTCGATTTCCGGATCCGTCTCGGGAGGTGGCGGATTCGGGTTCTTCACCGGCTTGGCCGCCGCCGCAGTCGCAGTCATGGGCGGATTGGCGGCCGTGGCAGTGGTCGTGGCGTACGCCGTCGTGCCCACGCACAACAAGGCGGCGCAAACGGACGTGATCAGGCGGGATCGATTCATGATGCCGACTCCTTGTCAAGTTTGCTTGACAGTCAAGATATCTGCCCCGGCGCATCGTGTCAAGCATGCTTGACAATAGTGGCGGGACCGGAATGATTCCGGCGCGCATGATGAATCGTCCGGGCGCCTCCCCGCATGTCCCGAATGGCACCGGTTCAGGGCGTGACAGTTGTCAGCACTTTCACGTAACGCCAGCCATCCGCGCCGTCCTCGTAGAACCCAGGCAACCGCGCGATCCGCCTGTAACCGCGCCGCTCGTACAGCGCGATCGCGGCCGGATTGTCGCTGCGTACTTCCAGGCGCATCGACGTGCAGCCGCGTGTGCGGGCGTCGGTTTCCGCTGCGGCCAGGAGCGCGCCGCCGAGCCCCGTGCCGCGCGCGTGCGAACCGACCGCGAGCGAGTACAACCGCGCCGTCCGTGCGTTGCGGCGATAGAACACCACGGCGGCAGCGTCGGCCCTGCCGGGCGTGCCGCCCACGAACACCGCCGCACTGCTGCTTTCGATGTGGCGGCGCCACTGCGCGCGGCTGATGCGATCGCTGTCGAAGGTGGCTTCCTCCAACGCAAGCAATGCGTCGACGTCGGCGCGGGTGGCGCGGCGGATGGAATGGCGGGTTTGCATGCGCGCAGCGTAGGCGGCGTGTCCGCGCGCTTGCAAGCCTGAACACGCGCCGGCCAGGCGACCGCTGCCCCTTGCGTTCCCGGACCCGCGTGCCGACACTGCGCGGACCGTCGCCCGGCCATTCGCGTCCCGGGCCCGAGAACAGGATCGGGAAGCTTGCAATGAGTCGGCTCGCCATCGTTGTCGAAAAGGCCTCGGATTGGGGTTCCTACTATCCGTCCGACAACGTCGTCACCGCGATGCAGTACCTGCGCGAGCCGCTGGGCGGCGACGAGCGCACCCACGTCATCAACCTGTGCCGCAGCTACAAGTACCTCGGCGTCGGCCACTACGTTTCGCTGCTGGGCGAGGCGCGCGGACATCGCGTGATTCCCTCGGTACGCACGATCAGCGACCTGCGCAAGCGCGCGCTGTACAACCTCGACGTCGAGGATCTCAACCAGAAGCTCACGCATTTCCTGCCGGTGGGCGGCCAGGACACCACCGACCTCGGCATCCTGGTCTATTTCGGCGTCACTTCGTATCCCGCGCTGCAGGACCTGGCGCGACAGGTGTTCGAGACGTTTCCGTGCCCGTTGTTGCGCATCGAGTTCGAGCGCGACCGGGTGTGGCAGATCAGCGCGATCAAGCCGGTCGGCCTGCACACGCTGGACGACGCACAGGAAGACGGGTTCGCGCAGGCGCTGGACGCATTCTCGAAACGGTTGTGGCGCAAACCGCGTGCGCGCAAGCCGTCGCGTTACGACCTTGCGATGCTGGTCAACCCCAAGGAAGCGATGCCGCCGTCGAACGCGCGCGCGCTGAAGCAGTTCATCGCCGCGGGCAGGGATCTCGGCATCGAGGTGGATCCGATCCAGAAGCATGACTATCCGCGCCTGGCCGAATACGACGGCCTGTTCATCCGCGAAACCACCGCGCCCGACGACCATACCTACCGCTTTGCGCACAAGGCCGAGCGCGAAGGCATGGTGGTGGTCGACGACCCCACCTCGATCCTGCGTTGCACCAACAAGATCTATCTGAACGACCTGCTGCGCGCGCACAAGATCGCGGTGCCGCGTTCCGAGGTGTTGTATCGCGAGGATTCGAAACAGCTGCGCGAGCTGCCGGAAAAGCTCGGCTTTCCGTTGGTGCTGAAGATCCCGGACGGTTCGTTCTCGCGCGGCGTGATCAAGGTGGACGACCAGGAGCAGCTGGCCAAGGCGGCTGCGCACCTGTTCCAGAGCACCGCGCTGCTGATCGCGCAAGAGTTCCTTTACACCGAATTCGACTGGCGTATCGGCGTGCTCAACCGCAAGGCGCTCTACGCCTGCAAATACTTCATGTCACGCGGGCACTGGCAGATCTACAACCACAGTGCGCGCGGCAGCGCCCGTTCGGGCGGCTTCGAGTGCCTCAAGATCGACGAGGCACCGGCGGATGTCATCAAGCTGGCCCTGCGTGGCGCAGGCGCGATCGGCAATGGCCTGTATGGCGTCGACATCAAGCAGACCCACGACCGCACGGTGCTGATCGAGGTGAACGACAACCCCTCCATCGACGCCGGCGTGGAAGATGCCGAGTTGGGCGACGAGCTTTACCGCCGCGTGATGCACGAATTGTTGCGGCGGATGGAGGCGAAGCGGAACGGCGTCGCTGCCTGACCAGGCCTCAGGCCGCGCGGCGCGCATGTCCGCCTGGACGGTTGCCGGTTTTGTGGCGCCGGAGCGCCTGCGCGTTCTTGTGCTTTGCGAAACGTGCAATTCGTTGTGGCGCTGTTTGCGTGCGGGGCAGGAATGCTTGTCTTGCAATCAGCACAATGCACGGCGCCACGACCAGCCAGAACACCGGCGACCAGCCGAGCGCCGCATCGCGCCAGGGCAAAGGGGTCAAGCCGAACAGCACGATGCCGCAGGCAAGCCAGGTCGCGGTGGCAAGCGTGAGGCCGTCGTACAGGCGGGTGGATTCGGGCGTTGTGTGGCGGCGCATGGTGGGGTTCCTCGGCGGCGATGGAGCCATCCTGCCCGACCGCCGTCTCACGGATCGGGACGCGGGGCTTTGCCCGTAAACTGCAACCATGCCCGACGTTTCCCGTTACGCCGTTTTCGGCCATCCCATCGCGCATTCCCTGTCGCCGCGCCTGCACGCGTTGTTCGCGGCGCAAACCGGTGTCGCGCTGGAGTACATCGCCATCGACGCCGCGCCGGATGAATTCGAGCATGCGGTCCGGGATTTCTTCGCGCTTGGCGGCCGTGGCGCGAACGTCACCCTGCCGCACAAGGCCGCGGCGTTCGCGCTGGCGGATGCACACACCGGCATCGCGCGGCGCCTCGGCGTGGCGAATGTGCTGACGGCGTTGCCGGATGGCCGCATCGAAGCGGACAACAACGACGGTGCCGGGATGCTGGCGGACCTGCGCGCACGCTTCGGTGTCGATCCACGTGGACGCGACGTGCTGTTGCTGGGCGCCGGCGGCGCGGCGTACGCGGCGGCCTTCGCCTTGCTGGACGCCGGTGTCCGAAGCCTGGCGATCGCCAACCGGACGTCGTCGCGCGCACGCATGCTGGCCGAGGCACTTTCCGGATCGAAACAGGTACACACGCTCGAATGGGATGCACTCGACCGTTGCGGGGTATTCGGCCTGATCGTCAACGCGACGTCGGCAGGGGTGCGGGACGACGCGCTGGCATTGCCGCGATCGCTGGTGCACGCGCGCACGTTCGCCTACGACCTGAGCTACGGTCCGGCCGCGCGACCCTTCGTCGAATGGGCCGAAGATTCGGGCTGCGCGGCGGCCGATGGTCTCGGGATGCTAGTCGGAACCGCGGCGGCTTCATTCGAGCGTTGGCACGGCGTGAGGCCGGATGTTGACGCGGCGTTGCGCGATTTGACCCGGTAGGAGCGCGCCGGCCCGAAACGCCGTCTTTTCGTTCGCGCGCGACCTTGCGTGTTCGAACATCTGTCGCGGGCATGATCCGCTCCTACGACAATGCGGCGAGGTATTCGTCCTTCAGCTTGACGTAATGCGCAGCCGAATAACGCAGCGCCTCGATTTCACCATCGCCCAGCTTGCGCACGCAGCGTGCGGGGTTGCCGATCCACAGTTCGCCTTCGCCCACGACCTTGCCGGGCGCGACCAGCGCGCCGGCGCCGACGAACGCGTGGCGCCGCACCACCGCACCATCCAGGATCGTGGCGTGCATCCCGATCAGGCAGCAGTCGTCCACGGTGCAGGCGTGCACCACAGCGCCGTGGCCGATGGTGACGTCCGCGCCGATGATGCAGGGATGGCCGCCGGGTGTGTACGGGCCGTCGTGGGTCACGTGCAGCACCGCGCCGTCCTGGACGTTGCTGCGCGCGCCGATGCGGATCCTTTCCACGTCGCCGCGCACCACCGCCACGGGCCAGATCGATACGTCATCGCCAAGTTCGACGTCGCCGATCACCGTGGCCGCGGGGTCGATGTACACCCGCGCGCCGGGTTTCGGCAGCACGCCACGGTAGGCACGCAGGTTGTTCACACGCCCTCTTCCCCTCCGAAGCGCGAAGCGGTCATCGTAACGGCGGGGTGGCGCTCGCGGAACGCCCGGCGCCTCCACTTTCGCGAACGGGGGTGGCGCGGCGCAGTGCATCGCGCGTGCAGCGATAGCCGAGCTCGATCGCGCGGTCGAACTTGTGCCAGTCGAACAGGCCGATCTGCTGCATGTCCGGACGCAACAGCAGGTCTGCAAGCGCGCGGCGGCGCGCGCTGCCGGTTTCCGAGTTGACCATGCCGGCGCGCACCAGGATGGCGAAGGCGCTCGGCCGCAGATCGGGGCGATGGCGCTGTGCCCACAACGCCGGCAACGCCGGCGAAGCCGCTTCGTCGACACCGGCCGTCAGGGTATCGTCGGCCCCGATGTCCACGGCGATCACGCGGCCATGGCTTTCCTCGGCCAGCACGTCGGTAGGCAGGTTGTTGATGATCGCGCCGTCCACGTATACATGGCGATCGTGGAACAGCGGCGGCAGCACGCCCGGCACCGCGCTGGAGGCGCGCAACCAGCGCCACAGCAGGCCGTCGCGATGCACCGCGGTGGTGCCCTCGGTCAGGTCCGCCGACACGCACGCGAAGCGGATCGGCAAGTCCTCGATGTCGATTTCACCAAAGGCTTCGCGCAGCAGCATCGTGGTGCGCGCGCCGCGCGTGAGCGCGACCAGCGGCAGGGTCCAGTCGCGCAACGGGCGGCCATCGACCAGTGCGCGCCGGTACGCCTCGCGCATCTTGGCGTCGTCCCACTCGTAGGCGATGCCCGCGCCGATGATCGCGCCGATGCTGGTGCCGACCACGGTGTCGATCAGGATTCCGGTTTCGCGCAATGCCTGGATCACGCCGATCTGCGCGAAGCCGCGCGCGCCGCCACCGGAAAGCACGAGCCCCGTGCTGCGGCCGGACAGCAGGCGCGCGATCCGCGCGACATCGCCCTGGTACCGCCAGTGGTAATGCTGCAACCCGTCGCGATCCAGGGCCGCGCACCAGGCGCGGGCCGCGCCGTAGATGAACTTGCCGGGCGGATGCCGGAGCACCAGGTGGCGCGGGCGATGGTGCGTGTATTCGGCGGCGGATTCGCGCCTGAAGGCGCCCGCGCCCGGTGACTCGCCGATCGGGTAGGGCCATGCGGTGGCGGGTTGGCCGGCGTCGACCAGCAGCAACAGGGCGTCGGCCTGGCGGCGGCACAACTGCCGCCACGACGCGTCGCCGTTGTCGACGTACAGCACGAAGCGCGATTCGGCTTCGCGGGCTGCGAACCATTCGCTGTCGTGACCGCGGCCGAGGTTCGCGTCGACCACCGCGCATGCGCCGTGCCCGATCAACTGGTGCTGGAGTTCCATCGCGAAGGTGTGCGCGTCGATGCCGGCGTCGAAGGGCAGGATCGCGAAGGTGCGCGGCGGACTGGGCAGGTCGTCGTTCTGGAGGTGGCGCACCGCGACTCGCGCGGCCTCGAGCATTGCCCGCGGATGCCGCGCGACCAGGTCCTCGTAGCGCTCGCGCGACAGGCGCAGCAATTCCGAATCGCGCAGGGCACGCACGCTGTGCGTGCGCGGCTCGCCGCTGATCAATCCGACCTCGCCCAGCGTGGTGCCGGCAGGAAGCACGCCGAGCATGCGCGCCGGGCCGCCGATCCGCGGTACGCCGAATACGCCGAGGCTGCCGGACTTCAGCAGGTACAGGGCATCGGAGGGTTCGCCGCGCAGGTACAGTGGCGCGCCTCCCGGCAGCCATAGCCATGCCATCTCGCGGGCCAGCACGTCCAGCTCATGTGCATTCAAGTGGCCGAAGACCGCGGTGTTCCCCAGCAGCGCGCGCAGGCCCGGATCCGCCAAGGTGTCCATGTCCGCCGATCCTATCTTGATTTTGCAACAGGCGAGCGCCACGCTGTGGAATCCCCCGGAGCCACGCATGCCCACCGAAAATCCCCTGCTCAGCAATGCGGCATTGCCCGCGTTTTCGAAAATCCGTGCGGCCGACGTGGTGCCCGCGATCGATACGGTCCTGGCCGATTACCAGTCCGGCATCGATCGGTTGACCGCCGCCGGCGCGCCAGGCGACTTCGAGCACGTGATGCTGGAACAGGAACGCCTTGACCAGCGCCTTTCGCATGCGTGGGCACCGGTGTCGCACCTGCACGCGGTCGCGGACAACAAGGAATTGCGCGCGGCCTACGAGCAGGCCGAGGAAAGGATCACCGATTTCGCCAGCGCGCTGGGACAGAACCGCGACCTGTACGCCAAGGTGCAGGCGGTTGCCGATGCGCCGGGCTTCGTGCGGCGGTCACCCCCGGAACGCGCGCTGGTCGAACATGCACTGCGCGACTTCAGGTTGTCGGGCGTCGCGTTGGAAGAACCCGCGCGCACGCGCTTCCGCGAAATCGCCAACGAGCTGTCCAGGCTCACCACCGCATTCTCGAACGCCGTGCTGGACGCGACCGACGCGTGGCAGGAACACATCGAGGACGAGCGCGACCTCGCAGGCATCCCCGAGTCCGGACGCTCGGTGCTGCGCGAATACGCGCGCGAGCACGATCTCGACGGCTGGCTGGTGACGTTGAAGCAGCCGGCCGTGCAGGCGGTGCTCACCTACGCGGACAATCGGGGCCTGCGCGAACGCGTGTACTGGGCGTACCAGACGCGCGCGTCGGACCAGGGGCCGGACGCCGGCAAGTTCGACAATTCGGAACGCATGGAGAAGATCCTGGCGTTGCGCTTCGAGGCCGCGCAACTGCTGGGCTTCGCCAACGCGGCGGAAGAATCGCTGGCGACCAAGATGGCGGAAACGCCGGATGAAGTGCTGGCTTTCCTGCGTGACCTTGTTGCGCGCGCCAGGCCGGTCGCGCAACGCGAGCTCGAAGAGCTGCGCGAATTCGCGCGCAACGAACTCGGGCTGGAAACACTCGAATCCTGGGATGTCGCGTACGCGTCTGAGAAATTGCGCATCGCGCGTTACGCGCTGGACGAGGAACAACTGAAGGCGTATTTCCCGCTGCCTTCGGTGATGGATGGCATGTTCGCGCTCGCCGGCCGGCTGTACGGCATCAGCGTCGAACCGGCGCGCGAAGCCGTGGACACGTGGCACCCCGACGTGCGCTATTGCGAAGTACGTGGTGTCGATGGCAAGCCCGTCGCGGGCGTCTACCTCGATCTGTACGCGCGCAGCGGCAAGCGCGGCGGCGCCTGGATGGACGTATGCCGAGCGCGCTTCCGCGACGGCGACGGCGTGCAATTGCCGATCGCGTTCCTCACCTGCAATTTCGCTCCGCCGGATGGCCAGCGTCCATCGCTGCTGACCCACGACGACGTGCAGACGCTGTTCCACGAGTTCGGCCACGGCCTGCACCACATGCTGACCCGCATCGACCTGCCTTCGATCGGCGGCATCGACGGCGTGGAATGGGATGCGGTGGAACTGCCCAGCCAGTTCATGGAGAACTTCTGCTGGAACCGGCAGGCGCTGGATCTGTTTGCCAAACACTGGTCGAGCGGGGAGCGGCTCCCCGATGAATTGTTCGGCAAGATGCTCGCGGCGCGCCATTTCCAGGCGGGCATGTTCCTGTGCCGTCAATTGGAATTCGGCCTGTTCGATTTCATGCTGCATGCGACCTACGATCCGGCGCGCGGCGCGCGCGTGATGGAAACACTGGAAGCCGCGCGGCGCGAAGCGGCGGTGCTGCACCCGCCCGCGTGGCAACGTTTCCCGCATGCGTTCACGCACATCTTCGCGGGTGGATACGCAGCAGGCTATTACAGCTACCTGTGGGCCGAGGTCCTGTCGGCCGACGTGTTCGGTGCGTTCGAGGAGCATGGCGTGATCGATGCCGCGACCGGTGCCCGTTTCCGCGATGAGTTCCTGGGCGTGGGCGCGAGCCGGCCAGCACTCGAAAGCTTCATCGCATTCCGCGGGCGTGCGCCGCAACCGGAAGCGCTGTTGCGCTCCTACGGACTGCAGTGAAGGTGTCATGTCGCGCTGCGATAATCCCGTGCATATGAGACAAGGCTGATCCGTGCAGACGCATTCCTGGCTGGCATCGGTGCTGGTGTTCCTGGTCGCGGTCGTGATCGCGGTGCCGTTGTCGCGCAAGCTGAAGCTCGGTTCGGTGCTGGGCTACCTTGCGGCCGGCGTGGTGATCGGGCCGTACGGCCTCAGATGGATCCAGAACCCCGAAGCGATCGCGGGGGTATCGGAACTCGGCGTCGCGCTGCTGCTGTTCGTGATCGGCCTGGAGCTTTCCCCGCAGCGGCTATGGGTGATGCGGCGCGCGGTGTTCGGTGCGGGCGCATTGCAGGTGGCCGGTTCGGCGCTGGTGATGGCGCTGATCGCGGTGTTCGGATTCCACTTGAAGCCCGTGACCGCGATCGTGGTCGGCTTGGGCCTCGCGTTTTCATCCACCGCGTTCGGCCTGCAGATCCTTGCGGAGCGGCGCGAGTTGCAGAGTGCGTACGGCCGGCAGGCATTCGCGATCCTGCTGTTCCAGGATCTGGTGGCGATTCCGCTGATCGCCGCCATCCCCTTGTTGGCCGACCATGGCGGCGCACACGCGGCGAACATGCCCTCATGGTTGTCGGCCTTGCGGGTCGCGGGCGTGATCGCCCTGGTCGTGGTGGGCGGACGTTATGCGTTGCGGCCGATCTTCCGCGCCGTCGCCAGGACGCAGTTGATCGAGGTTTCCACCGCCGTCGCGCTGCTGGTGGTGATGGGCGTGGCGTGGTTGATGCAGCTGGCGGGGATTTCCATGGCGCTGGGCACCTTCCTGGCCGGCGTCCTGCTGGCCGATTCGGAATACCGCCACGAACTGGAATCGAACATCGCGCCGTTCGAGGGGCTTTTGCTCGGCCTGTTTTTCATCGCCGTGGGCATGGGCGTGGACCTGCACCTGCTGGAACAGCATCCGTGGCTGGTGGCGGGCCTGGTGATCCTGCTGCTCGCGTGCAAGGCGCCGGCGCTGGCACTGGTGGGCCGCCTGAACAGGCGCATGACCAACGCCGATGCACTCAAGCTGGTGGCGCTGCTCGCGGGCGGCGGCGAATTCGCGTTCGTGGTGTTCAAGCTTGCGCGCGAGCAGGGCCTGCTGACGCCGACCCAGCACGGCGTGCTGGTGCTGGTGGTCACGCTGGGGATGGCTGCGGTGCCGCTGCTGGTGCTGGCGGCCGCGAAACTGCCCGAGCCGAAAACGCCGGTGCGCGAGTACGACACCATCGACACCGGCGCGCCGCGCGTGGTGATCGCGGGGTTCGGACGCGTCGGCCAGATCGTGGGCCGCTTGTTGCGTGCGCGCGGGATCCCGTTCGTGGCGCTGGAAAGTTCAGTGGAACAGGTCGACCTGTCGCGCCGTTTCGCCGGCACCGAGATTTTCTTCGGCGATCCCACCCGTGCGGAAATCCTGCGCGCGGCCGGGGCCGGCAAGGCCGATGTGTTCGTGTTGGCGACCGATGATCCGGACACCAACGTGCGCACCGCGCGGATCGTGCGGCGGATGTTTCCGCATCTCAAGATCGTCGCGCGTGCGCGCAACCGCCAGCACGCGTTCCGCCTGATGGACTTGACCTCCGACCCCGACGACGTGGTGCGCGAGACGTTCTACTCCAGCCTGAAGATGGCGGTGCTGACGCTGAAGGCGCTGGGCATGGACAGGGAACAGGCGCGCGCGATCGTGGAATTATTCCGCGAGCACGACGAAAAGCTGCTGCGCGACCAGCACCTGGTGTACGACGACGACGTCGCGCTGCGCCAGACCACGCGCGAGGCCTACGAGGAACTGCAGGGCCTGTTCGAAGCCGACACCGCGCAGCGGCGGGAAGAAGCTACTCCGGATGCGTCATCACCGGTGTCACCACCGGTGCATTGAGCGGCGCGCCACGGCGTGGCGCCAGTTCCATCGCCAGATCGACGTAACCCAGAACGCGCGCGACGTCCGACGGCGTGCGCTGCATGCAGTCGCGTGCTTCGCGATTGGCGCCGCGCTGCAGCAACACGCGCGCGGGTTCGAAGGTGGCGTGCATTGCGCAGGCGTGCAGCGCGGTGACGCCGTGTTCGTCGGCGTGGTCGAGGTTCGCGCCCGCGTCCAGCATCGCCGGCAACAGCGCGCCGAGGTGGGTGCCGTCGCAATCGGCGCCGGGCTTGGTTTGCACGCCGAGCAGGACCAGCAGGGGCGTGGCGCCGCCGCGGTCGGCGGTGTTCACGGGTGCAGGGTCGTGCAGCAGCGCATCCAGCAACCGATGGCAGCGCAGGCTGTCGCGGCTGTCGAAGCAGAAGCGCGCGGCGGCGTGCAGCGCGGTCTGGCCACGGGCATCGGCGAGGTTGGCCTGTGCACCGAGCTCGCGCAATACCGCGACCATGTCGGGATGACCCAGCGCGGCGGCGATCATAAGGGCCGTCACGTCGTCCGCGTGGCGCAGGTCCACCGGCACGCCCGCGGCAACCAGCGCGCGCGCGATGTCCGGCTGGCGCGCGCTGACGGCGGCCGACAGCGGCGACGCGCCGGTGTCGACCGTCAGCCTGGGATCGGCGTGCGCGGCCAGCAACCGCTGCACGCTTTGCAGCGCGCCGGCGCCGCTCGCACGCAGCAGCGCGGTGGCGCCGCGGCTGTCGCGGGCGTCCACGGGCAGGCCGAGTTCCAGCAGGCGTGCGACGGCATCCGGGTCGGCGGCGGCGGCGGGCAGGTCTTCGTCGCGCAGCGGGCGTTTCGGCAGGGGCCAACCGTTCCAGCGCAGCCAGTGTTCGAGTTTGGAGGCATCGCGCGCGAGCGCGAGCCCGAGCGGCGTTTCTCCGCTGGCGGCGGGACTTTCCGGATCCGCTCCATGGGCGATGAGCGCTTTCACCAGCGGCAACACTTCGCCGGGGTTGCCGTCGAGCGCGACATGCAGGGGCGTGGCACCCGCCCGGTCGCGGGCGTTGGGATCGGCGCCGCGCGCGAGCAGCCCACGCAACACGGGCATCAGGGCCGGGCGGCTGGCGTGGTGCAGCGGCGTGCGGTTGTCTGCATCGACGCCGAACGCATCCGCGCCGCGTTCCAGCATCGCAAGCGCGAGCGCCGCGCCATCTCCATCATCCAGGCGTGCGAGTGCCCGACCGAACCGTCCCGCGCCCGCAGGCGTGGCACCGGCGTCGAGCAGTTGGCGCACGGCCGCGTTCGATGCCGGCAGGTGATCGAGCAGCGCGTCGAACAGGCGGTTGCCGTCATCGAGGCGTGACTCGGCGCCGAGCCCGTGTTCCAGCAGCCATGCGCGCGGCGCGGTGTCGGCGTGATCGGCGAGGTCGAGGTACAACGCGGCGAGTTCGGTGGCAGGCCACGTACGCACACGCTCCTCGAAGCGCGCGACCACGCTCCAGTGCGCGAAGCGCAGCGCGTCGAGCAAGTGCTGCGGCGTGTCCGCGCCCGGATCGGGTTCGTTGCCGCGCGCATGGCTGGCGGGCAATGCAGCCTCGGGATCCATCAACGCCACGAGATCCCAGCGCCCGGCGGTGCTGGCCTGGTCGATGGCGTTGCGGCCGTCGCTGCCCTTGCGCGCCGGGTCGGCGCCGAGATCCAGCAGCGCACGCACGCATGCCGCGTTCGCGCGCGGCGACTGGCACGCGAGCATCAGCGCGGTGCGGCCGTGTTGGTCGCAGGCGTTCACGTCGGGATTTTTTTCCGCGAGCAGGGCGACGACGCCCGCCGCGCCCGCGCGCGCGGCTTCCATCAGGGGCGTGGTGCCGTAGCGGTCGGCCAGCGTCACGTCCGCGTTCGCGTCCAGCAACACGCGCGTGATCTCGACGTGGTTTTCGCGTGCCGCGTGCAGCAACGCGCTGCGTCCGAGGGCATCGACGGCCGTGGCGCGGCCCTTGTGCTTGAGCAGGATCCGCACGCCTTCCGGATCGTCGTCGGCAATGCCCGCGGCGGCCGGCACCGCGGCGTCGGCGTGCGCGCCGCGTTCCGCCAAGAAGCGCAGCACCGGCCAGTTCGCCGCGGCTGCCGCGACCGCGAGTGGCGTCGCCTGTTCGCGGTTGCGCGCTTCCAGCGGTGCCTGCGCGTCGATCAGGATCGCGGCGACCGCGGGTTCCGCGCACAACGCGGCGTGGTGCAGCGGCGTGTTGCCGTCGGCGTCCGCGCGTGCCGGGTCGGCGCCGTTCGCGATCAGGCTGGTCACCATTTCGGGACGGCCTTCGTGGCAGGCGCGCGTGGTCGCCAGGAGCGGCGTCAGGTCGGCGTGCGCGCGATTGACGTCGGCGCCCTTGGCGATGAGGGCGCGCAGCAAGTGCGTGTCTGGCAGCTCCGCGGCCAGCACCAGTGCGGAACGCTGGTCGCGCGCACCCGCGGGCGGTATCGCGTCGGGATTCGCGCCCTGCGCCAGCCAGTCCATCGCCGCAGTGATGTTGCCGTCGCGCGCGGCGGTGAGCAGGTTTTCGTCCAGCACGGCCTGCGCGAGCGGGTCGGGCTTTCCGGCTGCGTTTTCCACGGCGGCGTCGACCGCCCCGGCGGGCACCGCTTCGGAACGCGGGCCATCGTTCGGCGGCGCCGGCTTGGGGCCGGCTGGCGGCGCCGGGGGCCGTGGCGCGAAGCGCCGCACGCGGCCATCGAACAACAGGCGCAGCGTGCGGTCCGCCACGATCAGCGAACACAACGGCAATACCACCACCGCGAACAGGAACAACGATGCCGTGCGGATTTCGTCGGGCAGGCTGGCGCCCATGCCCGCCAGGGACAATGCACCGAATGCGACCGCGAGTTGCGCGAGCGAAGCCGGCAGGAAGTGCGTGAGGAACAAGTCGCGCCCGCGCGTGAGGTGGCGCGCGAAGGCAAGGCTGCGCGCCAGCGCGGCGGTGATCCAGGAATGTTCCTCGCCGGCGGGAAATGCGTCGTCCCACGCGAATACCAGACCGAACACCGGCCAGAAACGCCACAACACCAGCAGCGCGATCACCAGCGCGACCGCAAGGCCGAGCGCCGCCGCCAGGGAAGGCGCCTGCGACAGCACCGTCAACGGCCACGCCACCAGCAGGAACACGATCGCGGTGTGGATCGCCAGCGCGATCAGGTGTGCCGGTCCGCGCCGCAACGCGGTGCGCAAGAAGGTGTGTTCGCAACCGAAGCCGATCGCATGGCACACGGCGGCCATCGACAGGGACGCGCCGACCAGCAGCAGCAACAACGAATAACGTTCCCACGCGGGGGGAATCCAGATCGCGAGGAACACCACGATCAGCGAAGGAAGGAAGCAGGGCAGGGAACGGGACAGCGGTGGCCGACGGCGGTACTTGGCTGGTGGCATGAGCGCGTTGCGTGCGAGGACGGCCCAGTATAAGGAAAGCGCATGTACGAGAAGTTAGTGCGGGCCGTCCTTGTTCGCCGCTTCGCGATCGCAACTTTTCGGCCGCGCTGCGCGCAGCGGGCGCGAGCCGCGCAACCGAAAGCCGGGATCGTGGGCCCTTCGATGTCCCGCTTGCCAAGCCACGGCCACCCCCGGCCCCTCCCGTATCGAGGCCTTGCATCCTCGTCCGGTGCGAACGGAAATCGACGCCGGCACCGCGCTTGATTTACGGACTTGCGCAGACCCCGCCTTGGTGAGATAGTCGCCATAACAAAATTCATACAAACGTATGAAAGACCCGAGACGGGCCGATTGCGGCAGGGATTCGGGCGTGCCCCTTACCGATGCAAAAACCCATTCGACTGGAGATCCATCCATGAGCAAGCATCCGATCACCGCGCCCAGGCTGGCTGGCTTGGCGCTCGCCGCGCTGAGTGTCGCCGTCACCGGCGCGCTGGTGAGCCCGGTCGCGTCCGCATCCGGCTTCCAGATCAGCGAGAACACCGTGCAGGCGATGGGCCGCGCCTATGCCGGTCGCGAAGCCGCAGGCAACGACGCCTCCGTGGTGATGAACAACCCTGCCGCGATGGTCGACTTCGACACCTACGCGGTGCAGGTCGATGCCACCGCGATCAACGTCAGCACGCAATTCCACGGCAGCGGCACCGATGCCATCGGGCAGCCGCTGTCGGGAGGCGATGGCGGCAACGGCGGTGGCGTGCATGGCGTGCCGGCGATCAGCTTCATCGCGCCGATCGCGCAGAATTGGCGGCTCGGCTTCGGCATCAACGCGCCCTTCGGCCTGGCCACCGAATACAACGCGGGCTGGGTGGGCCGTTACCAGGCCCTCAAGACCAGCGTGAAGTCGATGGACTTCACGGGCTCGGTGGCGTGGGCCATCAGCCCGCAGTTCTCGGTGGGCCTGTCGGTGATCGCGCAGAAGACCACCATCGACCTCGGCAATGCCGTCAACTTCGGCGCGGTGATGGCGGCGCCTCCGTTCAATCTAGCGCCCACCTTCCTGCCGCAATCGGCGGATGGCGCGGTTCGCATCCGCGGTGACAACACGAAGTGGGGCTGGGCGCTCGGTGCGGAGTGGAAGCCGACCACGCAGGACACCCTGGCGCTCTCCTACCACGCCAAGATCAACCACCACTTCACGGGCCAGGCCTATTTCACGGTGCCGTCGAGCGTGCAGTTCGTGCTCGCGCAGCCGGGCGTTCCCCCGCTGTTCCAGAACACCACGGGCAGCGGCCAGTTCGCCACCCCGGCGACCGCCTCGTTGAGCTACTGGCACAAGACGCTCGGCCCGGTTTCGTGGGGCGCGGAAGTGAGCTGGACCGGCTGGAGCTCGTTCAGCCGCCTCGCCATCGACTTCGCCAACCCCTACCAGCCGGACATCAACCAGTATTACGGCTGGAAGAACACCTGGTTCGGTTCGGTCGGCATGGATTACCGCTTGAGCGATACCTGGACGCTGCGCGGCGGCCTCGCGTTCGACCAGACCCCGACCCAGGATTTCTCGCGTGATCCGCGTATCCCGGACGGCGCGCGCAAGTGGATTTCGGTGGGCGCCGGCTACACGCCGATGCAGAACCTCACGCTCAACATCGGTTACACGCACCTGTTCGTCGACAACGGCAACGTCAACGACGTGAGCGCCACCGGCGATCATCTGGTCGGCAGCTTCGACAACTCCGGCGACCTGTTCGGGATTTCGATGCAGTACAAGTTCTGACGGGCATCGCCTTCACCCTCTTCGAAACGAAGGGGGTCGCTGCGAAGCAGCGGGGATGCGCGCTCGCGTGAGAATGCCGTCCCCCTCGTTCCCCCTTCCTCCGGAAGGGGGTGTGCATGTGAAGCGTGTTCCACGACCCCGCCTTCCGGCGGGGTTTTTTTGTGGCGTCCGGAGACGTCCGCAAGGTGTCCGCGGACACCCCTCGTGGCGATCGTTCCGCTGCAAGCGCTTGATTGCGGGCGCGTTGTCCGGATGACGCGCGTGGCATGCCGGATGCAATCAAGACGCAGGAGCCAGCGAGCCGTGCGGCAGCGTCGCGTCGTTCCACGCAGCGCACGCTCGACACCTTCACGGAGAATGGGATGTTCGGCTACTACCTTGATCTCGCGGTACACAGCCTGAAGCGCAACCGGGTGCTGACCGCGCTGATGATGCTGGCGCTGGCGGTCGGCATCGGCGCGAGCATGACCACGCTGACGGTGCTGCACGTGCTGTCGGGTGATCCGCTGCCCGGCAAGAGCGGCGAACTGTACTACCCGCAGATCGATCCACAGGACGCGCGCGGGATGATGCCCGGCACGCTGCCGCCGGAGCAGGTCACCCTGATCGACGGCATGAACCTGCTGCGCGCGAAGCGCGCGGACCGTCAGGCGTTGATGGAGGGCGGCGCGGTGCCGATCCAGCCGGAATCCTCGTCACTCGATCCGTTCTACGTGGAAGCGCGCTACACCAGCGCGGATTTCTTCGCGATGTTCGATGCGCCGTTCCTGTACGGCCACGGCTGGACCACCGCCGGCGACGAGGCGCATGCGCGCGACGTGGTCATCACGCGCAAGCTCGACGACAGGTTGTTCAACGGCGCCGACAGCACGGGGCGCACGCTGCGCATCGGCGGTACCACGTTCCGCATCGTCGGCGTGCTCGACACCTGGCATCCCAATCCGCATTTCTATGACATCGACACCGGCGCTTACGACTACTACGAAGAGGTGTTCCTGCCGTTGCAGACCGCACTGGAACTGCATTACGACCGCAACGGGTCGGTCGATTGCTGGGGCAACGGCACCGGCGGCGTGGAGGGCACGTCCTACCCGTCGGCGACATGCGCGTGGCTGCAGTTCTGGGTGGAACTGGACAGCCCGGCGAAAGCGGCGGCGTACAAACAGTTCCTGATCCACTACTCGGAAGAGCAAAAGACGCTCGGTCGCTTCGTGCGCGGGCCGAACGTGCGCCTCGACGACCTCACGCAGTGGCTCGATTACAACGGCGTGGTGCCGAGCGACGTGCGCCTGCAGGCGTGGCTCGCGTTCGGCTTCCTGCTGGTGTGCCTGGCCAACACGGTCGGCCTGATGCTGGCGAAGTTCCTGCGCCGTTCAAGCGAGTTGAGCGTGCGGCGCGCACTGGGCGCGTCACGGCGCGCGTTGTTCGCGCAGTTGCTGATCGAGTCCGGCGTGGTCGGGCTGGCCGGCGGCCTTGGCGGCCTGCTGCTCGCGCTGCTCGGATTGTGGATGGTCCGGCACCGCTCCACCGACTACGCATCGTTGGCGCACCTCGATCCCGCGATGTTGCTGGTCACGTTCGCGCTCGCGCTTTGCGCCAGCCTGCTGGCCGGAATCCTGCCCGCATGGCGTGCCTGCAACGTTTCGCCGGCCCTGTTGATCAAGAGCAACTGACATGGACATCCTGCCGATCCTCTCGACGTTGCGCCGGCACAAGGTCATCCTGTGGTTGCTGATGCTGGAGATCGCGCTGAGCTGCGCGATCATCTGCAACGGCGTGTTCCTGGTCGCGCAGCGCATCCAGCACATGGATATGCCCAGCGGCATCGCCGAGCACGAGCTGGTGCAGATCCAGCAGGCGCCGATCGCGTCGCCGCCGGATCGTTATGCACGCGCGCAGGAAGACCTCGCCGCGCTGCGGCAGATTCCCGGCGTGCAGGCGGTCGGCATGAGCAACCAGGTTCCGTTCGGCGGTGCGTCGTCGAACGGCAACGTGATGCTCTCGCCCACGCAGCCGCACCGGACCTTGAGCGCGGCCGAATACTTCGGCGAGAACCTGGTGCAGACGCTCGGGTTGCATCTGGTCGCTGGGCGCAGCTTGCGGCCCGACGAATACGTCAATGCGGATGTGGTGATCCGGGAACTCGCCGACGGCAGCGACAAGGGCTTCCCGATGCCGATGCTCGTCAGCCAGGCGCTCGCCACGCGCCTGTGGCCGCAGCAAAACCCGCTGGGCAAGCTGGTCTGGCTGACCCCCACCGCGAGCTTCCGCGTGGTGGGCGTGGTGGCGACGTTGGCGCGTGCCAACGCCTGGAGCACCGCTACCGCCCAATACTCGATGATCATCCCGTTGCACATGGGTGCGGACAAGGATCAAAGCTATCTGCTGCGCACCCGGCCCGAGGACCGGCAGCGCGTGCTGGCCGCCGCGGTGGCGGCGCTGAAACGCGCGGACCCGGCGCGCGTGATCACGCACACGCGCACCTACGACCAGATCCGCAGCGATTACTTCAAGGACGACCACGCCATGGCGGGCATGCTGGTGAGCGTGATCCTGGCGGTGCTGCTGATCACCGGGCTCGGCATCGTGGGGCTCGCGAGTTTCTGGGTCGCGCAGCGCCGCAAGCAGATCGGCATCCGCCGCGCGCTGGGTGCGACGCGCGCCGACATCCTGCATTACTTCCAGACCGAGAATTTCCTGATCGTCACGTTCGGCATCATGGCCGGAATGGCGCTGGCCTACGGCCTCAGCCTGTGGCTGATGATGCATTACGAATTGCCGCGCCTGCCGCTGACGTACCTGCCGATCGGTGCGGTCGTGCTGTGGCTGATCGGACAACTGGCCGTATTGGGTCCGGCTCTGCGGGCAGCGAGGGTGCCGCCTGTCGTGGCGACGAGGAGCGTGTGATGAACACCGCCTTCGTTCCGAAGGGGCGGAGCGAATGCGCCGGGGGATGTCGTCTTGTGAACAAGAGCCATCCCCCTCGGTCCCCCTTCCCGCGGAAGGGGGAGGACAAGAATGGGAGCGATTGAATGTTTGGCTATTACCTCGACCTCGCCCTGCGCAGCCTCAAACGCAACCCGGCGCTCACCGCGCTGATGATCGTGGCGATCGGCTTCGGCGTGGCGGCGTCGATGATCACGTATTCCGTGTTCCGTGCGGTATCGGGCGATCCCATTCCCGACAAGTCCGCGCAATTGTTCACGCCTCAGATCGACAGTTGGGGGCCGCAGCAAAGCTTCAACGGTGACAACGAGCCTCCGCAGGCGCTGGACTACACCGATGCGATGGCGCTGATGCGCGCACACGCGGCGAAGCGGCAGACTTTGCTTTATCCGGTGCAACTGTCGCTGATGCCAGGCGGCAGCCGCAGCCTGCCGATCAAGGCGAACGGCTACGCCGTGTACGGCGATTTCTTCCCGATGTTCGAGGTGCCGTTCCACTACGGCAGCGGTTGGAATGCAACGCAAGACCAGGCCCGCGCACCGGTGATCGTGCTGAGCCAGGAGTTCAACAAGAAGCTGTTTGGCGACGCCAACAGCATCGGCCGGGAGATCAACCTGGACGGCCACGATTATCGGGTCGTGGGCGTGACCCGGCACTGGGATCCCGTGCCGCGCTTCTATTCGTTGTTCGGCAGCAGCGGTTTCGAGCAGCCCGCGGATTTCTACCTGCCGTTCACCCGCGCGCTGGACCTCAAGATCGATACCGCCGGCAACAACAGTTGCCGCAAGGTCACGACCATGAATGGCTGGGACGACTGGTTGCACAGCGATTGCGTGTGGATCACGCCGTGGGTGGAACTGGACAGTGCCGCGGACGTCGCGCGCTATCGCAATTTCCTGCAAGGTTATTCCGCCGACCAGCAGCGCGCCGGTCGCTTCGGCTGGGCGCCCAACATCCGCCTGCGCGACGTGACGCAATGGATGGCGTACATGCACGTGGTGCCGCCCGAGAGCCGCATCTCGCTGATGGTGTCGCTGGGTTTCTTCCTGATCTGCCTGGTCAATACCGTCGGGTTGCTGCTCGCCAAGTTCATGCGCCGCGCCAGTGAAATCGGCGTGCGCCGTGCGCTGGGTGCCTCGCGGCGCGAGATCTACATTCAATTCCTGATCGAGGCTGGCACGGTCGGCGTGGCGGGTGGCCTGCTGGGTCTGGTGCTGACGGCGATCGGCGTTTCCGGTGTTGGCTTGCTGTTCCGTCCCGAGATCGCGCGCCTGGCGCACGTGGACGTGTCGCTGGTGGCGTTGACGCTGGCGGTCGCGGTCGCCGCCACCGTGATCGCGGCGTTCTATCCCACCTGGCGCGCGGCGCACGTGCAGCCGGCGTGGCATTTGAAAACCAATTGATGCGGGGCACGCAAATGCAAATCCAGCCCATCATTGCCGCGCTTCGCCACCACAAGGCCGGCACCGTGCTGATCGCGCTGCAGATCGCGCTGACCCTGGCAATCGTGTGCAACGCGTTGTTCATCATCCATCAGCGGACGGTGCACCTGTCCGAGCCCACCGGCATCGACGAAGCCAACGTATTCGTGGTCGAGAGCCAGTGGGCAGGCCGGCAGTCCGACCAGCAGATCGACGCGCAAATCCAAGCCGACCTCGTCGCGCTGCGGCAACTGCCGGCGGTGCGCGATGCGGCGCCGGCCAATTCGTATCCACTGCGTGGCGGTGGCTGGGACAACTTCATCACGATGAAGCCCGACCAAGTGCAGAAGACCACCGATGCCGCGGTGTACCTGAGCGACACCCACCTGGTCGACACGCTGGGCCTCAAGCTGATCGCCGGGCGCAATTTCCGTCCCGATGAAATCGAACCGATGGGGATGCGCGAGAACAAGACGCCGCCGGTGGCGATCGTGACCAAGGCGCTGGCCGACAAGCTGTTCCCGGATGGTTCGGCGCTGGGCAAGAGCTTCTACACCATGAGCGCGACGCCGACCACCATCATCGGGATCGTCGCGCGCCTGCAACGGCAGGAAGTCGACACCTGGTCGCGCGGTTACGCCTACCAGGCCATGCTGTGGCCGCGCCGCCTGGATGTGTCGTTCGGGACCTATTACATCGTGCGCGCCAAACCCGGCCAACTGGCGGCCGCGATGCGCGAGGCCCCCAAGGCACTGCTCGCGCAGAGCCGGATGCGCATCATCGATCCCAGGGACGGCGTGCTGAGCTTCGCCGAAATCCGCCACCGTGCCTACGACGGCGACCGCGGCACCGTGATCCTGATGGGCATCATCTGCGCGGTGCTGCTGGTGATCACCGGCGCCGGCATCATCGGGTTGACCAGTTTCTGGGTTGGCCAGCGGCGCAAGCAGATCGGCATCCGCCGTGCGCTCGGCGCGACGCGTACCGACATCCTGCGCTACTTCCAGACCGAGAACCTGCTGATTGCTGGCGCCGGCGTGGTATTGGGCGCGGTTCTCGCGGTCGGCCTGAACCTCTGGATGATGCGGCAGCTCGCGATGGACCGCATGCCGCTGTCGTACGTGCTGGCGGGAATCGTCGTGTTGCTGCTGCTGGGACAGGGCGCAGTGTTCGCGCCGGCGCGGCGTGCGTCGCGCGTGTCACCGGTGGAGGCGACGAGGAGCGTTTGATGTTGGCCTACTACCTCGATCTCGCGCTGCGCAGCCTCAGGCGCAATCCCGTGCTGACGGGATTGATGGTGCTGGCGATCGCGCTGGGCATCGGTGCGTCGATGACGACGCTGACCGTCTTGCACGTGCTTTCTGGCGATCCCTTGCCGGGACGCAGCGCGCACATCTACTTCCCGCAGATCGATCCGCGCGACATGAACGGCTATCAGCCGGGCGGGGAACCGGCCGACCAGGTGAGCTGGATCGACGGATTGAACCTGTTGCGCGCGCATCGCGCAGACCGTCAGGCACTGATGACCGGTGGCTCGGTGCCGATCCAGCCGGCCGGCGCGAATCTCGATCCGTTCTACGCCGATGCGCGTTACACCACCGCGGATTTCTTCCCGATGTTCGAGGTGCCGTTCGAGTACGGCGCGGCGTGGAACGCGGCCGACGATGAGGGTCGTGCGCGCGTCGCGGTGATCTCGCGCAAGTTGAACGACAAGCTGTTCGGCGGCAGGGACAGCGTCGGCAAGACCATCGACGTCAACGACGCCAACCTGCGCATCGTGGGCGTGCTGGACACGTGGCGCCCGAATCCGCACTTCTACGACTTGTACCAGGGCACCTACTCGGAACAGGAGGACGTGTTCGTGCCTTTGACGACCTCGCGTGATTTGCACCTTGCGCACGATGGCTCCACCGACTGCTGGGGCAATGGCGCGCCCAGCCAGAAGGAGCTGGAACAGGCGCCGTGCACCTGGCTGCAGTTCTGGGTGCAACTCGACACGCCCGCGAAGACTGCCGCATACAAGGAATATCTGGTTCATTACTCGCAGGAGCAGAAGGCACTCGGACGCTTCCAGCGGCCGCCCAACGTGCGCCTGCGCGACGTGATGCAGTGGCTGGCGTTCGAGAAGGTGGTACCGGGCGACGTCCGCCTGCAGGTCTGGCTCGCATTCGGTTTCCTGCTGGTGTGCCTGGTCAACACCGTCGGCCTGATGCTGGCGAAGTTCCTGCGCCGCAGCGGCGAGATCGGCGTGCGCCGCGCGCTGGGCGCCGCGCGGCGCACGGTGTTCGAACAATTGCTGGTCGAGGCCGGCCTGGTCGGTTTGGCCGGCGGCGTCGGCGGCCTGCTGCTGGCGTTGCTGGGCCTGTGGCTGGTGCGCCGGCAGCCGGCGGATTACGCACGGCTCGCGCACCTCGATCCATTGATGTTGCTGGTCACGTTCAGCCTTGCGATCGGTGCGACCCTGCTTGCCGGCATCCTGCCGGCCTGGCGTGCCTGCCATGTCGCACCGGCACTGCAATTGAAGGGGAATTGACATGCAGATCCTGCCGATCCTCTCCACCTTGCGCCGGCACAAGATCACGGCGTCGCTGATCGTGCTGGAGATCGCGCTGACCTGCGCGATCGTCTGCAACGCGGTGTTCCTGATCAGCCAGCGCCTGCAGCGGATGGACATGCCGAGCGGCGTGGCGATGCACGAACTGGTGCAGGTGCAGGTCTCGACGATTGGCGAGCAGCCGGACGCCAAGGCACGCACGCAGGAAGACCTGGCGGCATTGCGCGGCATTCCGGGGGTGCAATCGGTGGCGCTTGCGAACGAACTGCCGTTCACCAATTCGTCATCGAACAGCAGCATCCTGTTGAAACCCACGCAGACCCAGCCGACCCTCAACGCCACTTATTACACCGGTGAGGACGTCGCGCACGTGCTTGGCACCCGGCTGGTGGCCGGACGCTGGTTCCGTCCCGACGAGTACCTGGATTTCGAATACGTGGTGACGCACCAGGGCGACCTTCCGGATTCGGCGAGGATCGCGATCATCACCCACGCCATGGCCGAGAAGTTGTGGCCTGGCGAAAACCCGTTGGGCAAGACTTTCTGGATGGGCAATCGCATCGAGATGCGGGTGGTGGGCGTGGTCGAAAGCCTGATCCGACCGTCCTTGTGGATGGGTGACAACGCCGCGCAGTGGAGCATGGTCTTCCCGCTGCGCATGACGGTGGGCCAGGGCGCGTCGTACGTATTGCGCACCGCGCCGCAGGATCGGCAACGCGTGATCCGGGCCGCCGTTGCCGCCCTCAAGAAGCTCGATCCGAAACGCGTGGTCACCGAGCACCGCACACTGGACGACGCGCGCGCCGAATTCTTCCAGGGCGACCGCGCGATGACCGGCCTGTTGCTTGGCGTCATCGTTGCGCTGCTGCTGGTCACCGGCCTCGGCATCGTCGGCCTGGCCAGCTTCTGGGTTGGGCAGCGCCGCCGCACCATCGGCGTGCGTCGCGCGCTGGGAGCAACGCGCGCCGACATCCTTCATTACTTCCAGACCGAGAACTTCCTGCTGGCGACCATCGGCATCGTGCTGGGGATGGTGCTGGCCTACGGCATCAACCTTTTGCTGATGCTGCACTACGAATTGCCGCGGATGCCGTGGATGTACTTTCCGGTGGGCGCGCTTGCGCTGTGGCTGATCGGACAAATCGCCGTGTTGGGTCCGGCCCTGCGCGCCTCGCGCGTGCCGCCGGTGGTGGCGACACGCACGGTGTGATTCGACGCGCAGACGTGCCCAAAAAAGAAACGGGCGCCATCTGGCGCCCGCATTCCCTATGACGTCGGTGGTTGCTGCGGTTGCGGTTGTTGCTGCGGCTGCGGCGGCATGAACTTCTGGACCTTGGAGCGGACGCTGCTGTCGGTCTGCACGAGGTTGGCGATCTGCACGTAGCGTTTGGGCGAAAGCTGGTGGCTTTCGACTGCCGCTTCCATTTTCTTTTCGCCTTGCGCCTGCAGCTTGGTGCGGGCATCCGCGGTCTGTGCGGACGCCATTTCCGGCTGCAGCGAGTTCTTGATGTTCTGCACGTCCACGACGGCCAGTGCAAAGTTCTTCAGCTCCGTGTCGTTCGGGGCCGGCCCGGTATCGGCCTGGGATGCAGCGGCGTTGTCCTGGGGCTGCGCCTGTTGCGGAGCGGGCTGGGTTTGTGCAAGCGCTGCGGGCGCCAACATGGCGACGGCCAGCGACACGGCGGCCGCTACACCCGTACGGTTGATTCGTCCAATCATTGCGTTGTCCTCATCGGCGAAATGCACGGCGTTGACACGCGCCGTACATTCGACCGTAACGAGGTACGCAACGTGCATGCAACCCTGCGCGGCGCACCGGTTCAGGCGCAAGTCGGTTTGCGCGGGAAAGCCGAACGCGTCATGAATGAACGGCGTTCAAGATGTGTTTCGCAGCCATCAATCTTCCAGCGTCAGCAACGACGCGTTGCCGCCGGCCGCGGTGGTGTTGACGGTGAAGGTGCGCTCGGTCGCGAAACGCAACAAATAGTGCGGGCCGCCGGCCTTGGGGCCGGTGCCGGACAGGTTTTCGCCACCGAACGGCTGCACGCCGACCACCGCGCCGATCTGGTTGCGGTTGACGTAGAGGTTGCCGACCTTGGCGCGACGGCGGATGTGTTCCACGGTTTCATCGATGCGGCTGTGCACGCCGAGCGTCAGGCCGAAGCCGGTCGCGTTGATCGCATCGATCACCTCGTCGAGTTCGCTCGCCTTCCAGCGCACCACGTGCAGCGCGGGGCCGAAGACTTCGCGGGTCAGCAATTTGATCGACGGGATTTCGTAGGCGCGCGGCGCGAAGAAGGTGCCGTGTTCGGCGCCTTCAGGCAGCTTCGCCATGTTGATGAGTTTGGCCGAGCCGCGCATCACTTCCGCGTGTTCTTCCAGCGACGCGCACGAGGGCTGGTCGATCACCGGGCCGACGTCGGTCGAAAGCAGCGCCGGGTCGCCCACCTTCAGCTCATCCATCGCGCCCTTGAGCATGTTG
>DATEKI010000281.1:0-2028 GCA_035277545.1 Rhodanobacteraceae bacterium
CTCGATGGCGCGGCGTCCGGATCTCGAAGCCTTCGCCGCGAAACACGGGCTCAAGCTCGGCAGCATTGCCGACCTGATCCGGCATCGCCTCGCGACCGAAAAAACCATCGAGCGCGTGCACGAGTCGGACGTCGAAACCGAATTCGGCGCGTTCCGGCTGGTCGCCTGGCGCGACCGCCTGCGTGGCGACGTGCATTTCGCACTGGTGCGCGGCGCGGTCGATGACGGTGCGCCGGTGCTGGCGCGCGTGCATGTTCGCAACACCCTGTCCGATGTGCTGCACCTGGAGCGCGACGACCTGGGCATGACGATGACCGCTGCGCTGCGACGGATCGCCGCCGAAGGCCGCGGCGTGGCGGTGGTGCTGGCTTCGGCCGAAGATTCGGATGCCCTGCTGGCGCGGCTCAATCGCGAATCCGTGGCGGTGCCCGCCGATCGCCGCAACGCGGCCGTCCAGCGCGAGTGGCGCCAGCTGGGTCTTGGCGCACAGATCCTTGCCGACCTTGGCGTGCATCGGCTGCGCGTGCTGGGCACGCCGCGCAAGCTGGTCGGGCTGTCCGGGTTCGATCTTGAGGTCATCGAGTACGTGGATGCACCGGTTGCGGCGGACCTGAAGTAGGGCGTTCCGGCCGGCGCTGTTACGCTTTCCGCTCCATACAACGAACCGTCGCGCGGAGCGCGACTCCCATGTCCAATCAAGCCGCTTCCAATGCCAACCTTCGCTCGCCGCCCGGCGCGCGCTACGCCGTCATCGCGAGCCGCTGGAACGGCGAAGTCGTGGATGCGCTGGTGGACGGTGCACGCCGCGCGTTTGCCGAACACGGCGTGACCAATGATGCGCTGGACGTGCTGCGCGCGCCCGGTGCATGGGAACTTCCGGTGCTGGCTCAGCACCTCGCGAAGGCCCGCCGGCATGCCGTGATCGTTGCGCTGGGTTGCGTGGTGCGCGGCGAAACCCGCCACTACGAACACGTCGCCGATGAGTGCGCGCGCGGTTTGATGCGCGTGGCGCTCGACTCCGGCGTGCCGGTGCTGAATGGCGTGCTCGCTGTGGAAGACGAGGCCGATGCGTGGGCGCGGGCCGGTGGCGCGCGCGGCAACAAGGGCGCGGATGTCGCGTTGTCCGCGATCGAGATGGCGACATTGCTCAAGGAGCTTTCCGCATGACCGGTCCTCGGCGGGACGACGGCATCGATCCGGCCGCGCGTACGCGTGCACGCCGGCGTGCGGTGCAGGCCCTGTATGCATGGGAGCTAGGCGGCAACGCCATGCGCAAGGTGATCGACGACTTCCGCAGCGAGCAGGATATGCAGATCGCCGATCTCGAGTATTTCGAGGACCTGCTGCGCGGCGTCGAGGCGAACTGCAAGGAGCTGGACGCATCGCTCGCGCCTTTCATCGATCGTGACATCGAACGGGTCGATCCGATCGAGCGCGCGGTACTGCGCCTCGCCGCGTATGAACTGAAATATCGCCCGGACGTGCCCTATCGCGTGGTGTTGAACGAGGCCGTGGAAGTCACCAAGCGCTTCGGTTCCGAACAGGGCCACACCTATGTCAACGGCGTGCTCGACAAGCTGGCCGGTGCGACGCGCGCGGTCGAGAAGCACTGCTGATGGCGAATCCCGGCAAGGCGGACTCGGGCGCGCCCCCGCTGGAAACCCGGCGCCTGCGCCTGCGCGGACATCGGCTGGACGATTTCGCGGCGTTGTCGGCGATCTGGGGCGACCCGGAAGTCGTGCGCTTCATCGGCGGCGTACCCTCGACGCCGCACGACGCGTGGTTGCGCCTGCTGCGCTACGCGGGTTTGTGGAAGTTGCTCGGTTACGGTTTCTGGGCGATCGAAGAAAAAGCCGGTGGCCACATGGTGGGCGACATCGGCTACATGGACGTCAAGCGTGGCTTGAAGCCGACGCTGGACGGCATGCCGGAGGTCGGCTGGGCGCTGGCGTCCGACGCGCAGGGCCGCGGCTACGCCAGCGAAGCCCTCGCGGCCGTGTTGGCCTGGGGCGACGCGCATTTCGGCGC
>DATEKI010000282.1:0-3287 GCA_035277545.1 Rhodanobacteraceae bacterium
CCGTGATCTCGGCGGTCGTGATCGGCTGCTCGAACGACACCCCGACGAAACTCTGCGCGGCGAGGTTGTACACCTCGTCCGGCCGTGCCTTTTCGATCAGGCGCAGGCTGCAGCCCGGGTCGGTCAGGTCGTACTCGACCAGTTCGAGGTTCGGGTGATCGGCGACGCCGAGATCCTGCATCCGCCAGAAGTTGACCGAACTGGTGCGCCGGTACGCCCCGTACACCTTGTAACCCTTGTCCAGCAGCAACTGCACCAGATACGCGCCGTCCTGCCCCGACACCCCGGTGATCAATGCGGTTTTCATTCGATTCCTGCCATCCCGAAGCTTCGGCGAAACGGGGATTTTGACAGCACGTCGGCCTCATCGCGAGGCGGACGTCCCGCCGCCGCGTTGCAGCAACCAAAGGCGCGCGAACTTCTCGCGCACGTAGTCGGCTTCCATGCAGGCGAACAGGAAGCCGCGCCAGCCGTCCAGGAAACCGGCGCGCAGGACATATCCGCGCAGGAAGCGCCAGGACGGATTGACGATGAGGTTGTGCAAGCCGCCACGCCGGCCACGCGCATGCATGTCGGCGGCCATCATCGCCGCGTAGCGACGGTAGCGCGCAAGCTGGTCGTCCAGCGAACGGTAGGCGCGATGTTCGAGGTCGCCTGCCAGCGTCGCGACATTGCCCTCGATCACGACGTGTTCGTGGATTTCGCGGTCGCCGCGCCAGCCGCCGCGGCGGCGGTCGAACAGGCGCAGCACGCGATCGGGATAGGCGTTGCCGTGGCGCAGGAAAGCGCCGAAGTATTCGGTCGCACGCGCGAAGCGACCTCCAGCGACGTCGGCGAAACCCGCGTCGCGCGCGGCTTCGATGGAAGCGCGCAGGACCGGCGTCACGCGCTCGTCGGCATCCAGGCACAACACCCAGTCGTGCCGCGCCTGCGCCACCGCGAAATCCTTTTGCGCGCGGAACCCCTCGAACGGATGCTCGATCACGCGCGCACCATGCGCGGCCGCGATTTCGCGGGTGCCATCGGTCGATCCCGAATCGATGACCAAGGCTTCGTCGCAGAACGCGAGCGAGGCGAGGCAATCGCCGATGCGATCGGCTTCGTTCAAGGTGATCACGCAAGCCGAGATGCGGGGGCGTTCGGACATAGTCACCATGGACGTTCGCGAATTCAGCCAGTGTAATGCGTGGCGCCGAAAGACTGCCGACAGGCGGCCACGCGACACTGACCAGCGCCAGCGAGACCTTCCATGCCCCCCAGCTCCGCCGCACCCCTCGTGATCCGCTTCGGCGCCTTCGGCGATATGGTGCTGCTGACGCCACTGCTGCGCGTGTTGCACCTTCGCTACGGGCAGCCCTGCCGCGTGCTGGGGTCGGGGGGCTGGCTGGCGCCGCTGTTCGCGGGCCACCCCGATGTGCACGAGACGCTGGAGCTGGCCAGCCGCAAGCGGCCGTACTGGCTGGATGCAAGCCAGCGGCACCTGGTGTCGTTGCTGCGCGCGCAACCGCCAGGCCCGGTGTATGTCTGCGACGACTATTCCATCGACAAGATCCGCTGGCTGCTGCGTCGTGCGCGCGTTCCCGCGGACCACTGTGCCTTCGCCAACCCGGATTGCATGCTGCGGGGGGGCGAGCACTGGATCGACCGCTGGCATCGCTTCGGCGCGATGACACCGGCGGCCTTCGCGTCCGCGGCGCCGGCCGGGGCACTGCCGATGCCCAACGCCCCCTGCCTTGTCGTGCAACATGCCGATCGCACGGACCTGCACGCATGGCTGCGCACGCACGCCTTCGACGACGCACCCCTGCTGCTGCTGCAACCCGGCAACAAGCGCACGCTCAAACGCGGGCGCGCGGGCCATCTCGGTGACGACAAGCAATGGCCGCTGGCCAACTGGACCGGCCTGATCCGCGCCGCGCTCGCGTGGCAACCCGAACTCAAGGTCATCCTGTGTGGCGCGCCCCCCGAAGCCGCCCTGTTGCGGCAGATCGCCGAGGGCGCGGGTTCGTCGCGCGTGCTCGCGGCCGGTGGTGAATTGCCCCTGCGCCGCCTGCTGGCCTTGTGCGAACACGCGACCGCGATGATCTCCATCGATACCGGACCGGCCCAGGCCGCCGCAGCCCTTGGTTGTCCACTGGTAGTGCTGTATGGCGCGCAGCCACCGGTGCTGTGGTTGCCGCGCAGCCCGACGGGCAGTCCGGTCGTCGCGCTGGGTGGCTTGCCCGAACGCAACCGCGTCGACCAGATCACCCTCGATGAGGTGGTCGCCGCCTGGCAGGCGCTGCCGCCGCGCAGGCCGGCACCGGGCTTGTCCGCCATGGCATCCCGATGCCCCCGATCGTGATTCGTTTCGGCCGGCTGGGCGACATGCTGCTGCTGGCGCCGTTGCTCGATCGCCTGCACCGCGGTTACGGCGAACCGTGCCTGCTGCTCGGCACCGGCCCATGGAGCGCGGCGCTGTACGAGGCGCATCCGGACGTCGCGCAGGTGCTGCAGGTGAACGCGCGGCATCGGCCGCTTGCACTCAATCCGGAACGCTGGCGCATGCTGCGCGCGCTGCGCCGGCATCGCGGTGCGCCGGTACACGTGTGCGAAACCGAACCGCGTGCGCTCGCGAAGATCCGGCGCATGCTTGCGCTCGCCGGCGTCCAGCGCGACCAATGCGTGTTCCTGGCCAACGTGCCGGCCGCACCCGGTGAACACTGGATCGACCGCCTGCTGCGTGGTTGCGGGCAGCCACCATCCGCTTGCACCGGGGCATGGCGGGACCCGGCATCCGCGGCTGCCCCGGCGCCCCGCCTGATGTTGCGCGGGGAGGATCGCCGCGACCGCGATGCCTGGCTGCACGCACGCGGCTGGCGCGGCGAAGCCCTGTGGCTGGTGCAGCCATCCAACAAACGCAGCGTGCGCTGGTCGGGTCCACGCGATGCCGCCGACGATGACAAGGCGTGGCCGGTGCAACACTGGGCCGCCGTGCTGCACGCCTTGCGCAAGGATCACCCCGCCGCGCGCATCGTGCTGTGTGGCGCGCCGAACGAGGCGCCCATGCTGGATGCCCTTGTCCGCGACGCGCGCGGGGCCAGCGTCGACGTGGCAACGCTTGAGCTGCCGCTGCGGCGGCTGATGGCGCTGGCGGAAATCGCGGACGGCATGCTTTCGGTGGACACCGGTCCCGCGCACATCGCCGCGGCGGTGGGCTGCCCGCTGGTGGTGCTGTTCGGCGCGCAATCGCCCGACGCGTGGTGTCCGCGCAGCCCGACCGGCAGCGCGGTGATCGCGCTGGGTGG
>DATEKI010000283.1:0-6123 GCA_035277545.1 Rhodanobacteraceae bacterium
CACAAACCATCATCGCGCGGCACGGAAGATGCCGCGCCGCGCGGTGACGGGCGAAAGCTTGCAGGGATCAATCGATCCGGACGGTTCCTTGACGCGCTTCCAATGACCGGCGCCAAGCGAACAGACCGAGCAACGCAGCGCCAAACAACCACAGGAAATTCGGCTCGGGCACCGACGCCATCGCGAACGGTGGCCCGGGCAGGACGTTGTAGCCCCCGCCGGGCAGTGCTTCGATGACGGCCATGCCGTAGGTAAGTCCGCCGCTTCCGGGACCCAGGGCGCCAGGGGCGACGACGCCAAAACTCCACAGGTCCAGGAAGCCGCCGTTGCTGAGCTTGAACATCACGCCGTAGGGGTCGAGAAACCCGCCGTAAAAGGGATAATCCCAGCACGTTTGCGGCGAGCCATCGGCGTAGAAAAGATCGTCGAACGTGATCACGCCGTTGTCCTGCGCCGAGGTGCCGGACGCGGCAAGTTGGCTGAAGCTTGCCGGGAACGGAAGGTCGCCCGGTTGCCAGGTGGAAGACGTGGCGGGAGGGATGATTTGCATGTCGAACGGCGTGGCGAAGTTGCGATCCAGCACTCCAACGATCTGCAGGTTACCGAAGGTACCGGTGGCGCCGGTGATCAACTGGGCTCCTGTCGGGTCGGAAGGACCGGCCGGGTGGATGGCAGGCAGGGTGTCGGGGCCCACCGTCAAATTGGCATCCCCGCTGCCCATCGCGCCGCCGAAGGCGATATGGACGGTGGTGGCCTGGGCGCTCGGCGCCAGTATCAGCAACATCAGGATTGCGCCGGCAATCGAAGTGCCGGCTTTTACGAGGCTTCTCGTTACGGGTCTCATGGTTCAAACCTCCTTCGCAATGGAACTGGCCGCAGACGTTGGTCAGGTCCTCCCCGGACGGCTCGCACAAGTGCATTTTGAATGCCAACGGATCAGGTCATTGTTTTTGTTTCAGTTGATTTGTTGCCGGCGAATCATCGATCACGCGTTTTGTAAATCCCGGCGACACCCATTTGCGGCGCCGGGCCGGCTAGCGAGACGAAAATTCCCGAAGAAGCACCCGCATGGCGAACGCTTGTCTTTGTGTAAAAGAATCCGAACGTTCGCGCCATGCCGTGACTGTCGACATGCAAGCCGCTCGAACGCGTGCGGACCGTGCGGATACCGCACGCCGCTGCGCCTCCGTTGGACCGACGCACCCGCGGGGAACTAGAAGAACGTCGGCATCGTTTCCAGCACGCGCAGCGCGTCATCAACAAGCAGCACCTGACGCCATTTGTCGAAAGTAAGGCAGGGATGCGAGGCGCCGAACGACACGATGTCGCCGACGCGGATATCCGCAGTTTCGGGGATCACCATCATCGTGTGCTGGTCCATGACCTTGCGGACGCTGCAGCCTGCCAACGGCCGCGCGGGTTCTCCGGGCCGATGCAATCGCAACGGGATCGGCAGGTCGGGATCGACGGAAATGTCGCGTTTGCCCATCGCCACCACGGCGAGGCCGGGTTCGGGCAGCGACTGCACGTGCGCGAATACCGTCAACGCCGGCTCCAGTTCTCCTTCCAGTTCCGGATGGCGCGCCTTTACTTCGGCCATCGCATCGCGATAGGAACGGTGGTCGTGCACGACGTAACAGCCGGCGCGCAGCACCGGCGTGCAATGATCGCGCAGGTCCGCTTGATCGAAGGCCTCCGCGATCAGGTCGAACCATTGCGAGCCCGCCGCAGTGACGATCGGTCTGCGATCCGCGAAGGCCCCCGAGCCCAAGAGGCCGCGAACGCCTGCGACAAGCCGTTGGCCGTAGCTGCGGATGTCCTCGACGGCGCGTGCGCCGCCGATCAGGCCCTCGTAACCTTCGATGCCGCAGAGCGCGACGGCGGGCGCGGCGGCAATCGCTGCCACGAGGGCATCGAGCTCGGAATCGTTGCGCACCCCGCAGCGGCCGCCCGGCACGCCGAGTTCGACCAGCACCTGCACGGTGAGGCCGCGTCGGTCGAAATACCTGTTCAACGCCTGGACGTTGGTCGCATTGTCGACAAGGCAGTAATAGTCCGCGCCGCGTTCGATCAGCCCGGCGATGATTGCCATGTTCGGCGCGCCCACCAACTGGTTGGCCATCAACAGTCGCTTTGCGCCGTGCGCAAACGCGATGGCGCACTGCGTGGCGGTCGCCAGCGTGATGCCCCATGCGCCGGCGTCGAGTTGGCGCCGGAACAGCGCGGGCGTCATGGTGGTCTTGCCGTGCGGCGCGAGCTTCGCACCGTGGCCTTCTGCGAAGCGTTGCATCCAGGCGATGTTGCGGGCCAACGGCGCGTCGAAGACCACCGCTGCGGGCAGACTCACGTCTTCGAGCAGTGACCGGCCTTCGATTGGCGTGCCTTTCTGAAGTTGGCCTGGATTGCCGGTCATGGGTCCACTCGAATCATCGGTGTGATTGTTGCATTGCCGACCCGGTCGTGCGTGGTAGGGAATCGCCTACAGGTTTTTCAGGGAAGGATACGTGAGTCGGAGTTCGCGGCCTGCGGCGTGTTTGTGCACGGAGTCCGAAACTGTGCGCTTTCGGCGAAAGGAAAGCAGACATGCGACCGATGCGGTGGATCATGCTGGCCATGGTTGCGTGGGCCTTGTTTTTGGCTGTCCCGGCATGGACCGCGCCGCCGCCGGTGGAACTCGTCGATGTCTATCATGGCGGCGTCGACCTGTCGCGCTACTGGGTCAGCGAAAAATTCGACGGCGTGCGTGGTTACTGGAACGGACACGCGTTGTTGACGCGCGGCGGCGCCGTCGTGCATGTGCCTGCGTGGTTCACGAAGGGTTGGCCGGAGACACCCATGGATGGCGAGTTGTGGGTCGGCTATGGACGGTTTTCGCGTGCTTCCGCCATCGTTCGCACGGCTGGTGCGAACGATCCGGCGTGGCATGAAGTGACCTACCATGTGTTCGACCTGCCTGCGCTCCGTGGCGACTTCGATGCACGCGTGCCGGCCATCCGCAGCACCGTCGCGAAGATCGGTGATCCTAGGGTGGTCGCGATCCGGCAATTCCATGTCGCCAACGAAAAGGAACTCTACGCCGACCTCAAGCGCGTGGTGGACAAGGGCGGCGAAGGGCTGGTGCTGCATCGGGGCGACGCGCCGTATCGTGCTGGTCGTGGTGTGGGGTTGCTCAAGCTGAAACCCTATGAAGACGCCGAAGCGCAGGTGATCGCGATCCGGCCGGGACAGGGCCGGCTCGAAGGCAGGATGGGCTCGCTCGCAGTGCGCACACAGGACGGGCGGCGCTTCTCGATCGGTTCGGGGTTTTCCGACGAGGATCGCGCCCATCCTCCGCCGGTCGGGTCGTGGATAACTTATCGCTTCAACGGGTCGACGGCCACCGGGCTGCCGCGCTTCGCACGTTTCATGCGCCGGCGTCCGGATGGGCCGCCGCCGGAGCCTGTCGTTTCGCGAAGCACGGGCAAAAGCCATCTCCCTTGATCCGACCTTGCAGGCGAAGGAGGTCAGTCGTCGCCCGGATGCAGCGAAGCGGAATCCGGGAATTCCGGGCGCGCCATTTTCCCTGATGCGCCGTTGCGCGGCTTCGTCCGGGCTACGGCCCCTTACGCGCCGTGCGAGCGTGCCCACTGCACGATACCGGGCGCGTGCAGCGCACCGGCCTGTCGCGCGATCTCGCGGCCGCCGCGGAACAATGCCAGCGTGGGAATGCTGCGTATGTCGTAACCGACGCCCAGGTTCTGTTCGGCTTCGGTGTCGACCTTGAGCAGGCGCACGCGCGGTTCCAGTTGCGCCGCGGCCTGCGCGTAATGGGGCGCCATCATCTTGCATGGCCCGCACCACGGCGCCCAGAAATCCACCAGCACCGGGATGTCGTTGCGGGTCAGGTGCTTCTGGAACGCGGCTTCGTTCACTTCCAGGGGTTTGCCTTCGAACAATGGCTGATGGCACTTGCCGCAAGTGGGCGCGGCGCCGATGCGGCCGGATGGCACGCGGTTCACCGCCTGGCAATGGGGACAGACGATATGCAGTGCTTCGCTCATGGGGTTGCCTTGCCGTCGTTGATGCGCGGGTTGCCGACGATCATTCCGGAATGATAGTTCGCCGCGGCGTTGATCATCGCGTTCGCGGTCGCGATGGCGGGAACGGCGAGGAACGCCCCGGCGACACCGCCCACGGAAGCACCCGCGATCACGCCCAGCACCACGCCGAGCGGATGGACCTTGACGACGCCGCCTGTAAGGAACGGATGCAGCACGTTGCCCTCGAGCTGGTTCACCAGCAGCACCACGCCCAGCATGATGAGCGCGTCGGTCAGCCCGTTGAACAGGAAGGCGATGACCACTGCGGCCGCACCCGCGACGATGGAACCGATGATCGGCACGAGTGCGCCGAAAAACACGATGACCGCGATCGGTGTCGCCAGCGGCACGCCGAGCAGCCACGCGCCGATCCCGATGCCGACTGCGTCGATCGCCGCCACGAAAATCTGCACGCGTGCGAACGCAGCCAGGGTATGCCAGCCGGCGTGGCCGGCGGAATCGATCCGCGCGCGGGCGCGCTTCGGAAACAACCGCGTCACCCACGCCCAGATTTCCCTGCCATCGATCATCGCGAACAGGATCACGAAGATCATGATGAAGATGCCCTCGAGCATGTGCACGATGCGCTTGCCGGCGACAGCAGCACCCAGCGCTATGCGCGACACATTGTTCTGCAGCCACTGGCCCATTTCGGAAATGTACTGGCTGACTTTTTCGGCGGTGAGCCCGAACGGGTGCGTTGCCAGCAACGACCGGAGGTGGTCGCCCGCGGAAGCGACCTGCTTCTGCAACGTGGGGATCTCGTTGATGACGCGCTCGATGACCAGGAGCGCCAATCCGCCGATCACGCCAAGCAGGATGATCCAGGCGACGATGATCGCCAGCCACTTCGGGCAGCGGTGCCGTTGCAGCAGCGCCGACAGCGGCACCAGCAGCGCCGCGAGGATCACGCCGATCAGGAATGGCACCACGACTTCGGACAATACCCATGCGAGCGCGAGCACGGCGCCGATCGCCGCCGCGATGACCAGTAGCCGCCACGCAAATGCGGCGCCGATGCGCAGGCTGAACGGAATCGCATCATTCGCCGGATCACGGGAATTTTCGCGCCGCATCGAATTCACGCCGTCATCGCCTGACCAGCCGCACAGGCTAGATGCCCGCAGGTTGGCTTGACGTCAAGGAAGCCGCGCCGCGGGTAATCGGTTCGTGACGGCGCGCCGCATCGCCCTTCACGCTCCGTGGAGCATTGCGCCCCGACAATCGGACATTTCCCCAAGGAGATCGATGATGAACCTGAAGATGCCTGCGCTCGTCGCCGCCTGCACGCTGGTGCTTTCGGCGTGCGGAAATAACTCCCAGTCCCAGGCGCAGAACCAGCCGGCGCCGGCTGCGACGGCCCCTGCGTCGGCTTCCAGCGCTCCGATGGCAAGCCCTGCCACCGCCGCCACCGCATCCGCGACGACTGCGGCTTCCGCGCCGGCCGCGGCCGCTTCGGCCGGCCCCGCAGCGAACGGCAAGCCCGCCGCGGTCGTCAGCAACTGCAGCACGGAAATCGAGGCGAGCGACGCGATGCAATACAACGTCGGATCGATCACCGTGCCTGCGTCGTGTGCCAATTTCAAGATCACCCTGAAGCACACCGGCAAATTGCCTGTCGCGTCGATGGGCCACGACGTGGTGATCACCAGACAGTCCGACATGCAGGCGGTGGACCAGGAGGGCAGCGCAGCCGGCCTGAAGGATGGCTACATCAAGGCGGATGATTCGCGCATCATCGCGCACACCAAATTGATCGGCGCCGGCCAGACCGCTTCGGTGAGTTTTCCGGTCAGCAAGATCAAGAGTGGTGGTCCGTACGTGTTCTTCTGCAGCTTCCCCGGCCATTCGGCGCTGATGCATGGAACGATAAGCGTGCAGTGAAGTGGATTCACCCGGCGGTGCGAGCAGGCGCCCGGGCCGGGCGATCGTGTTCATGCGATGGACATGCGTCGCGGTCCGAACCACACTGCGCGGACTCCCTCGCACAAGGAGCCGGTCGTGATCCATCTGCCCGTGCTGGTCGTGTTGTTGAACGTTTTGT
>DATEKI010000284.1:0-5449 GCA_035277545.1 Rhodanobacteraceae bacterium
ACCCGCACCACCGCGGCGCTGGCCACGATCTTCTTCCTGCTCAGCCTCGGCATGGGCATGTACTTGAGCCACCACGGCGTGACCCCGAATACCCAGCAGACGCTCGGCGTGATGGCCGGCGCCGGCAGCTCGGCACCCGCCAGCGCACCCGCGACGAGTGCGCCGGCCGCCAGCGCAGCCGCTCCGTCCGTGCCTGCGCAACAGTCCGCAGTGCCGACCGTGCCGGGCTCGGCACCATCGGAAGTTCCTTCGGCTCCGGCGAAGTCGGCCGCGCCTGCTTCATCTGCTCCGGCCAGCAGCGGTCCCGCCGGTTCGCATTGATTTTGTTTTTGCTTGTGTGAAAATCGGGCACATGGATGTGCCCGGCGGATCCCATGGACGGGTACTACGCCCAGGTGGCGGAATTGGTAGACGCACTACCTTGAGGTGGTAGCGCCGAGAGGCGTGGGGGTTCGAGTCCCCCCTTGGGCACCATTCTGACGGCGCGCGGTTGCGATGCATTCGCACCGCGCGTTTTTTTTGGTTTCACGACGCGGGTTTGCGTGAAACCGCGCGATGGCCGATGCCAGGTGACGCATGCGCCGCGATTGCGGCTCGCGCCAGTGCGTGCGAAAATCCCAAAGCTAACGCGGACGATCCCCATGCTCGAGAACTACTGGCCCATCCTGCTGTTCCTGTGCGTCGCCGGCGGTATCGGCGTCGCGCTGATCATCGTTGGCTGGATCGCCGGTCCGCGCCGCCCGAGCGCCGAGAAATATTCGCCGTACGAATGCGGCTTCGAGGCGTTCGAAGGCACGCGCATGCAGTTCGACGTGCGCTATTACCTGATCGCGATCCTGTTCATCCTGTTCGATCTTGAAATCGCGTTCCTGTTTCCGTGGGCGACGGTGTTCTCGAAGATCGGCATCACGGCGCTGATCGAGATGTTCACGTTCCTGCTACTGCTGGTGGTCGGCTACATCTACATCTGGAAAAAAGGTGCGCTCGAATGGGATTGATCCAAGCCATCGACAAGTCGATGCACAACCCGGTGCCGATCGGGAAGGTCGACGACATCCTGCGTCCGGAAGCCGACAACCCCATCGTGCAGCGCGGGTTCGGCGTCACCACCGTCGATGCGTTGTTCAACTGGGCGCGCACCGGATCGATGTGGCCGATGACGTTCGGCCTCGCGTGTTGCGCCGTGGAGATGATGCACGCCGGTGCGTCGCGACTCGACCTCGACCGCTACGGCGTGATCTTCCGGCCTTCGCCGCGCCAATCGGACGTGATGATCGTCGCCGGCACGCTGGTCAACAAGATGGCGCCGGCGCTGCGCAAGGTGTACGACCAGATGCCCGATCCGAAGTGGGTGATTTCGATGGGCAGCTGCGCGAACGGCGGCGGCTATTACCACTACTCGTATTCGGTGGTGCGCGGTTGCGACCGCATCGTGCCGGTGGACGTGTACGTGCCGGGCTGTCCGCCCACGGCCGAGGCGCTGGTTTACGGGATTCTGCAATTGCAGAAGAAGATCCGCCGCACCAACACCATCGCACGGTGACCTGACCCCATGAGTCAGACGACCCCCGAACAACTGGCCGATCGCCTGCGCGCGCGCTTTGGCGACAGGATCGACAACGTCGGCGTTGCGCATGCGCAAGCGACGATCGAGGTCGCCCCCGCGCATCTGGTCGAAGTTTGCACGGCATTGCGCGACGAATCGGATTTCCGCTTCGCGCAGTTGACCGACCTGTGCGGCGTGGATTTCCTCTCGTTCGGCGAAGACGAGTGGGCGACGTCGCAGACGGCGACGAACCAGGGCTTCGGGCGCGGCGTGCAGGGCGACAGCGTGCAGGGCCGCTTTGGCTGGAACGATCGCCCGCGCAACCCGCAGTTCCTGCGGCGCTTCGCTTCGGTGGTGCACCTGATTTCGTACGAATACAACATCCGCCTGCGCGTTCGCTGCTTCGCGCCGGAGGAAGCATTGCCGGTCGTTCCGACGCTGACCGGTGTGTGGCCATCCGCGAACTGGTACGAGCGCGAGTCGTTCGACCTGTACGGCATCGTGTACGAAGGCCACCCGGACCTGCGCCGCATCCTCACCGACTACGGTTTCGTCGGGCATCCGTTCCGCAAGGATTTCCCGCTGATCGGCAACGTCGAAGTGCGTTACGACCCGGAAGCCAAGCGGGTGGTGTACGAGCCCGTCACTTCCGTGACGCCGCGAGTGACGGTGGCGCGCGTGGTGCGCGAGGATTCGCGCTGGCCGACTTCGCGCGAGGAAGCCGCCGACGACTGGAAGGACAACTGACGTGGCTGATACAACCGACCAAGCCGGCGAAATCCGCAGCTACACGATGAACTTCGGCCCGCAGCATCCGGCCGCGCACGGCGTGTTGCGCCTGGTGATGGAGATGGAAGGTGAAACCATCCTGCGCATCGACCCGCACATCGGGCTGTTGCATCGCGGCACCGAGAAGCTGGCCGAGTCCAAGCCGTTCAACCATTCGATCGGCTACATGGATCGCCTCGACTACGTGTCGATGATGTGCAACGAGCACGCCTACGTGCTCGCGATCGAGCAGTTGATGGGCGTCACTCCGCCGGACCGCGCGTTGTGGATCCGCACGCTGTTCGACGAGGTCACCCGCATCCTCAACCATTTGATGTGGGTTGGCTCCAACGCGCTCGACCTCGGCGCGATGGCGGTGTTCCTGTATGCGTTCCGCGAACGCGAGGAACTGATGGATTGCTACGAGGCGGTGTCGGGCACCCGCATGCACGCCACGTATTACCGCCCCGGCGGCGTGTATCGCGACCTGCCAGGCAAGATGATCCAGTACAAGGAATCGCCGTGGCACAAGGGCAAGGACCTCAAGCGCATGAATGCATGGCGCGAGGGTTCGATGCTGGATTTTCTCGATGCGTTCGCCGAGGACTTCCAGCACAAGGTCGATGAGTACGAAGAACTGCTCACCGACAACCGCATCTGGAAGCAGCGCACCGTCGACATCGGCATCGTCACGCCCGAGCAGGCGTACGCGCTCGGCATGACCGGGCCGATGCTGCGCGCGTCCGGCATCGAATGGGATCTGCGCAAGAAGCAGCCCTACGCGAAATATGCCGAAGTCGATTTCGACATCCCGGTCGGCACCCGCGGCGACTGCTACGACCGCTACCTGGTGCGCATCGCCGAAATGCGCCAGTCGGCGTTGATCATCCGCCAGTGCGTGGATTGGCTGAGGAAGAATCCCGGCCCGGTAATGATCGAGAACTACAAGGTCGCGCCGCCCAAGCGCGAGGACATGAAGGAATCGATGGAAGCATTGATCCATTGGTTCAAGCTGTTCACCGAAGGGTTCAGCGTGCCGGCCGGCGAAACCTACGCCGCGGTCGAGGCGCCCAAGGGCGAGTTCGGCTGCTACATGGTTTCCGACGGCGCCAACAAGCCGTTCCGCGTGCACCTGCGCGCGCCGGGCTTCGCGCACCTGTCGTCGATCAACGAAATTACCCGCGGGCACATGCTGCCGGACGTCGTGGCGATGATCGGCACCTACGACCTGGTGTTCGGGGAGGTCGATCGATGAAGGCCAGTGGCAATTTCGACAAGGTGAAGGACGTCGACCCGATGAAGGTGCTGACGGCCGAAACGCGCGCGCACATCGACCACTGGGCCGCGAAGTTTCCGCCGGACCGCAAGCGCTCCGCGCTGATCCAGGGCCTGATGGCGGCACAGGAACAGAATGGCAGCCACCTCACCGACGAATTGATGGCGGCCACGGCGAAGTACCTCGGCCTGCCGCCGTTGTATGCGTACGAAGTCGCGACGTTCTACTCGATGTTCGAGACCAGGCCGGTCGGGCGCCACAACGTCGCGGTTTGCACCAATATTTCGTGCTGGCTCAACGGTGCCGACGGCATCGTGCAGCACTGCGAGAAGAAACTGGGCGTGAAATTGGGCGAGAGCACCGCCGACGGACGCGTCTACCTCAAGAAGGAAGAGGAATGCCTCGCGGCGTGCTGCGGCGCGCCGATGATGGTGGTCGATGGCCACTACCACGAGAAGCTGACGCCCGAGAAGGTCGATGAAATTCTGGATGGGTTGAAATAGCCATGGCCGTTGGACCCGCACCGCAGGAACACCAGGTCGTCTACACCACGCTGCATTTCGACAAGCCGTGGTCGATCGACAGCTACCGCCAGACCGGCGGCTGGCAGGCGTGGGAAAAAATCCTCGCCGAGAAAACCGATCCGGCCGCGATCATCGACGAGCTGAAGAAGAGTTCGCTGCGCGGACGCGGCGGCGCGGGCTTCCCGACCGGCATGAAGTGGTCGTTCATGCCGCGCACCGCGCCCGGCCAGAAATACATCCTGTGCAACTCGGACGAGTCCGAACCAGGCACCTGCAAGGATCGCGACATCCTGCGCTTCAATCCGCACGCGGTGCTGGAAGGCATGGCGATCGCCTGCTATGCGACCGGTTCGACGGTCGCCTACAACTATTTGCGCGGCGAATTCCACCACGAGCCGTTCGAGCACATCGAGGAAGCACTGCACGAAGCGGAAGCGGCAGGCCTGCTGGGGAAGAACATCCGCGGTACCGGCATCGACGTCACGATCCACAATGCACTCGGCGCCGGCGCCTACATCTGTGGCGAGGAAACCGCGCTGATGGAATCGCTGGAGGGCAAGAAGGGCTGGCCTCGCTACAAGCCGCCGTTTCCCGCCAACTTCGGACTGTATGGCCGGCCCAGCACCATCAACAACACCGAGACCTACGCTTCGGTGCCGGCGATTTTGCGCCGCGGCGCCGACTGGTTCCTGAACCTGGGCAAGCCCAACAACGGCGGCCCGAAGATCTTTTCAGTATCGGGCCACGTCAACAAGCCCGGCAATTACGAGATTCGCCTCGGCACGCCGTTCGCGGATCTGCTGGCGCTCGCCGGTGGCGTGCGCAACGGGCACAAGTTGAAGGCCGTGATCCCGGGCGGCTCCTCGATGAAGGTGTTGAAGGCCGACGCAATGATGGCGTGCACCATGGACTACGACTCGATCCGCAACGCAGGTTCGGGCCTGGGTTCGGGCGCGGTGATCGTGATGGACGAGACCACCTGCATGGTGCGCGCCTGCGAACGCATTAGCCAGTTCTACCACATGGAATCCTGTGGCCAGTGCACGCCGTGCCGCGAGGGTACCGGCTGGATGCACCGCGTGCTGTCGCGCATCGTCGCGGGCGGCGGCACGGCCGAAGACCTGCATCGTCTGAAGGCCATCGCGGGCCAGATCGAAGGCCACACCATCTGCGCGTTCGGCGAAGCCGCGGCGTGGCCGGTGCAGGCGTTCCTCGCGAACTTCTGGGACGAG
Source organism: Rhodanobacteraceae bacterium (assembly GCA_035277545.1). Classification (GTDB taxonomy): domain Bacteria; phylum Pseudomonadota; class Gammaproteobacteria; order Xanthomonadales; family Rhodanobacteraceae; genus 66-474. The sequence goes on from DATEKI010000284.1 coordinate 5,347, forward strand.
TTCGAGTACTACTGCAAGAATGGCCGCTCGATGGTTGACGATCAAATCAAGGTGGCGGCATGAGCGCCACGCACAAAGACGCGTGGCGCAGGGCGCCACACAC
>DATEKI010000285.1:0-4156 GCA_035277545.1 Rhodanobacteraceae bacterium
GCGCTGGAACTCGCGCAGCACGACGCCGACGAGCCCGAGATGTTTCCCGATGAACGCCTGAAGCTGCTGTTCGTGTGCGCGCATCCGGCGATCGATGCGGCCGCGCGCACGCCGCTGATGCTGCAGACCGTGCTGGGACTCGACGCCGCGCGCATCGCCTCGGCATTCCTGGTCAAGCCCGCCACGATGGGACAACGCCTGTCGCGCGCCAAGACCAAGATCCGCGACGCCGGCATCGCCTTCGCGGTGCCGCGCACCGACGAATTGCCGGAACGCCTCGATGCGGTGCTGGAGGCGATCTACGCCGCCTACGGCAGCGGATGGGACGACATCGCCGGCGCCGATCCGCGCCGCAAGGGCTTGGCCAGCGAAGCCCTGGAACTCGGCGCCCTGCTGGCGCGCCTGCTCCCGACCGAACCGGAAGCGGGCGGACTGCTGGCCCTGATGCTGTATTGCGAATCGCGCCGCGAAGCCCGCCGCGACGCGGCTGGCGGTTACGTGCCGCTGGACGAACAGGACACCGCGGCTTGGTCACAGCCCATGATCGAGGAAGCCGATCGCACGCTGGTCCGCGCGCAACGTGCGCGACGGATCGGACGCTTCCAGCTGGAAGCCGCGATCCAGTCCGCGCACGCGGCGCGGCGCCACGCCACCCACGTGGACTGGGAAGCGATCGCCTTGTTGTACGAAGGCCTGGTCCGCATCGCACCGACGATCGGCGCACTGGTCGGCCGCGCCGCCGCGGTGGCCGAGGCACGCGACGCCGCGACGGGCCTCACCCTGCTGCAGTCCATCCCGTCGAATGCGGTCGCGAGCTACCAACCCTACTGGGCGCTTGCCGCGCATTTGTTCGAACGCCTTGGGCGGATCGATGACGCACGCGCCGCGCGCGAACGCGCGGTCGGTCTGTGCGAAGACCCGGCGATGCGCGCATTTTTGCTGCGCCAACCAGCCTGACCGCGAATCGAGGGGGTATCGGCGCACGCGCCGAACCACGAACTCCCCCCGGAAGTCCGAAAGCCGGTCTGTCACCGGCAAGGCATTGTCTCTCCCGCGGGCGGCCACTGTCCCGCGATCCGCGTCAATGCGTCAGTGTTTCCGCTGCGGCTTGGCCTCGCCCGCGCCCGTCTGCACCGTGCTTGCGGCATCGGGACCGGTCCAGCGCCTCAGCCAGTCGATCACGGTCTCGTGCCACATCACGCTGTTCTGCGGTTTCAACACCAGGTGGTCCTCGTCCGGGAAGTTGAGGAACTCGCTGGGAATGCCGCGCCGCTGCAGGGCGGTGAAGGCACCCAGGCCCTGCGAATCCGGGATGCGGTAATCGCGGCTGCCGTGGATCACCAGCATCGGCACGCGCCAGTCCTTGACGTGGTTCAGCGGATTGAACTTCTCGTAGTTCTCCGGATGCTCGAACTGCGTGCCGCCATTCTCGTGTTCCTCGAACCACAACTCGTCGGTCGCGTAATACATCATCCGCGCATCGAACACGCCGTCGTGATCGACCAGGCACTTCCACGGCTGGTTCCACACGCCGGCCATCCAGTACACCATGTAGCCGCCGTAGCTCGCACCGAGTGCGCACGCGTCGTCGCCATTCAAATACGGGAACTGCTTCAGCGCCGCGGCCCAGCCCTTCTGCAAGTCCTCCAGCGGACGATCGCCCCAGTGCTGGCTGATCGCGTCGGTAAACGCCTGCCCATAGCCGACCGAACCGTGGAAGTTGATCGCGACCACCGCAAACCCGGCGCCGGCATAGGTTTGCGGATTCCAGCGGTAATGGAATTCATCCGGCCACGCGCCTTGCGGACCGCCGTGGATCAGGAACGCGACGGGATATTTCTGGCCGGGCCTGGCACCGACCGGCGGCATCACGTAGCCGTGCACCGTGTCGCCGTTCCAGCCCTTGAAGGTGAACCATGTGGCCTTTGAAAATTCGATGTCCGCGAGTCGCGACGCGTTGAAGTGCGTCACCTGCATGAGTCCTTTCCCTTGCGCGGTCAGCGTGTACAGGTCGGTCGGGTGCGTGAAATCCTGGCGCGCGGCGACCACTTTGTCGCCGGCCACGTCGAAACCCAGCACGCTGCCATCGCTCAATATCTTCGTCGGCTTGCCACTGGCGATGTCGACCGCATACAGCGCGACGTTGCCATCGTCGGCGACGGTCGTGTAAAGCGTTTTGCCATCGGCGGACAGCGTCAACGGCCCGGCCGAACGATCCCACTGCGGGTCGATTTCGCGCGCGGCGCCGGTCGCGAGATCCAGCGCCATGATGCCGAAGCGGTCGGCTTCGAAACCCGGCACTTTCATCGCGAGGTAATAAAGCGTCTTGCCATCGGGCGAAGGCAGCGGGAACGCGTCCCAGGCCTTGTTCGCCGCCGTCAGGTTCTTCGGCGCCGCGGAACCGTCGGCCGGCACCGAATACACGTCGAAGTTGGTGGACCACGGTTCGGTCTTGCCGGCGATGCGCACGTCGAAATACACGGCCTTGCCGTCGGGCGACCACGCATATTCGGCGTTGCTGCCGTCGGGTTTCGAAGGCACGTCGCCGTCGATGCCCTTCGTGACCAGCACCGGCTTGGCCGAAACATCCAGCGGCATCACGAACAACTGTCCGCGGCGATGGTCGGACCATTCATCCCAGTGCCGCACGAACAGACGGTGATACAGGCGCCCGGTCGCCTTGACCTTCTTCTGCGCGTCCAGCTTTTCGCGGGTGCATTCGAGCGTTGCGCAATCCTCGAACATCTGCGACGAGAACAGCAGCGACTTGCCATCCGGCGAAAGCTTGAAGTTGTCCACGTCCAGCGGCAAGTGCGTCACTTGCACGGGCTCGCCACCCGCGACCGGCGCCGACCACAGCTGCGTGGAATCCTTTTCGGTCGCCAGGAAATAAACGGTCTTGCCGTCCGGCGAGAACGCGGGGCTGTTGGCGTTCAACTTCAGGTCGGTGACACGCCGCGGCTGGGCGCCCTTCTTCGAAAGGTCGAGCAACCAGACACTGTTGACGCCCTTGTTGGCGTCCCAGTCGGTGCTGCGCACCGTGAAGGCGACATCAAAGCCGTTCGGCGACAGGTGCGGATCGGACACGCGATCCATCATCGCGAGATCGTGTGCGTTGAAGGGGTGTTGCGCGGCCATGGCGGCTCCCGATGCGGCGGCCAGCGCGAGCGCGCAAGCGGCAAGGCGAAGGTTCATCGTCGCTCCCCGGCATTCGTCGAAAGGCCAACGTTAGCGCGCGCAAGTATCGCTCACAAGCGCGGGGGCGCGATCGCGCCCCCGGCTCCACATCGATGCATGGCGGATTTCAGGCGACGCCGCGGCGGAACTGCGCCTGTTCGGTCGAGCCTTCCAGCGCCGACAGCGACGAACGGCCTCCCGCGATGGCCTGGTTGACCGCATCGAAGTAACCGGCACCGACTTCGCGCTGGTGGCGCACCGCGCTGTAGCCGTCCTTTTCGGCGGCGAACTCGGCTTCCTGCAATTCCACGTAGGCCGCCATCTGCCGCTCGCGATAACCGCGCGCCAACTGGAACATCGAATGGTTGAGCGCATGGAATCCTGCCAGCGTGATGAACTGGAACTTGTAGCCCATCGCCGCGAGTTGCTGCTGGAAAGTCGCGATGGTGGCCTCGTCGAGATGCTGCTTCCAGTTGAAGCTGGGCGAACAGTTGTAGGCGAGCAACTTGCCCGGATATTGCGCGTGCACCGCTTTGGCAAAACGACGCGCCTGCCCGATGTCCGGCCTGGACGTTTCGCACCACACCAGGTCCGCGTAGGGCGCGTAGGCGATGCCGCGCGCGATGGCCTGTTCGATCCCCGCCTTCGTGTGGAAGAAGCCTTCGACCGTGCGTTCACCGGTGCAAAATTCATGGTCGCGCGGATCGATGTCGGAGGTGAGCAGGCCAGCGCCCATCGCGTCGGTGCGCGCGACGATCAGTGTCGGCACGCCCGAAACATCGGCCGCGAGCCGCGCCGCGACCAGTTTTGAAATCGCCTCGGACGTCGGCACCAGCACCTTGCCGCCCATGTGCCCGCACTTCTTCGCGGACGCGAGTTGGTCCTCGAAGTGCACCGCCGCGGCGCCGGCGTCGATCATGTGCTTCATCAATTCGTACGCATTCAGGACTCCGCCGAATCCGGCTTCGGCATCGGCCAC
>DATEKI010000286.1:0-5859 GCA_035277545.1 Rhodanobacteraceae bacterium
GCATGGGCCATTGTTGCAACAAGGCGTGGCTTTCTGGTGGGTGGACGGTGGCAGCGGCGCCGCGAACATGCCGGGGCTCGACCCGCAGCTTTGGACCAATCGCGTCTTTTACGACTACGCACAGGAGGAAACCGGAAAACGCGGGTTCATCCTTTCGCGCTACGGCGGTTGGGGCAGCGAGCGCTATCCGGCCTACTTCACCGGCGACACCTATTCGGAATGGCCTGTGCTGGCCTACGAAGTCGCCTACAGCGTGCGCGGCGGCAACCTGCTGATCCCGTACATGAGCCACGACATTGGCGGCTTCCACGGCGGCAAGATCGATTTCGACCTGTATGCCCGCTGGCTCGAGTTCGGCACATTCAGTCCGCTGCTGCGCCTGCACAGCGCGCACGAGAATCCCCGCGAGGGCAACCTGCGCATGCCGTGGACCTACGGCATGCGCGGCATCGCACTGGCCGGGAAATACTTCACGCTGCACACGCAACTGATCCCCTACACCTACACGTACACGTGGATCGCGCACGAAAGGGCATTGCCGATCCTGCGCCCGCTGTATCTGCAGAATCCGGATTCCGCGGAGGCGTACCAACATCCGCACGAATATTTTTACGGCAACGAGATGCTGGTCGCACCGGTGCTGGATGCCAGCGGCCGGCGCACGGTCTGGCTGCCGCCGGGCGAATGGATCGGCTTCTTTGACGGCAAGCATTACGACGGCGGTCGATCGTTGACCGCCCGCTACGCGACCGACGAAACGCCGGTATTCGCGCATGACGGCGCGATCATTCCCGAGCAGCCCGCGGATTTCGCATGGTCGAACGCGAAACCGCTGGATCACTTGATCGTCAACGTGTACGGATCAGGCAACGGCCAGTTCGATCTGTACGAGGACGACGGCATTTCGCTGGATTACGAAAAACACCGGTACGCACTGACGCCGATGCGCTATGCCAACGAGGGCAATGGCACCCATCGAATCGTGATCGGACCGGCCAGCGGCAGCTTCGAGGGCCAGGTACGGCAACGTTCCTACGACGTGCAGATCCACGGCATCGACCAGCCGGCTTCGGTATCGGTGGACGGCGCGAACGTCGCGCATTGGAGCTGGAACGCCGCGGGCGCCACCGCGACTATTCCGGTCTCCACGCACTCGATCCGCGATCGGGTCACGATCGAGTGGCGCGCAGCGAAAGTGGAATGACCGTCAGGAGGCTTGGCCGGGAACCGCGTCGAACGCCACGGTGAGGCGCGGCTGTTCGCCCGGGAACGGTACGGTGCCGTGCCAGAAATACGAGGGAAACAGCACCAGCGTGCCGGCTTCCGGTCGGACGTCGTGTTGCGACGACAACGCGGGTGCGGTGAGGATGCCGGGCTCGCCGAACGTCAACACGCCGTCGCGACTCGTCGCGCCGTTCATCCGTTCGGGCAGGGCGATGTAGCACGCGGACGAGATCCAGCCGCGCGGATGCACGTGGTTGTGATGGAAGCCGTTGGTGCGCAACCGCACCGACCAGCTTCCGTTGAAGCGATACGCGCCGGTGTTGCGGCGGCGCAGGGGGTCGTCGCCCGCGCCCATGCGCGCGATGTAATCGCGGATCGGCGCGTCGAAGGCTGTGAACAACGCGCGGATCACGGGGTCGTCGCTGCGCGTCAGGTCGTTCGTGGTTTCGGTGCCATGGCGCAGCGACTGGAACAGCAGCGGATGCGTGAGCGCATCGTGCAGGCGATCGAGCCTGCCTTGCACGTCGGCAAGAAAATCCGCGAGCCGTGTCCATCCCGGCGGTGCTTCGAGGCGATACGGGATCACCCGTTCCCGATAATCGCAAAGCTGCGCGTAGCGCTCGTCGCCCAGCATCCGCCACGCGGTCGTCTGCAATGCGATCAGGTATTGATCGTCGGGCGCGGCGGTGCGCAACGTTTCGCAATCGGGCAGCGCGGCGCGTGCGTCGCCTACGCCCAGCATCGCCGCCACTTTCATGGTTCGAGCCGGCGCGTCGGAAGGTGCAGCGCGCAATGCCTGTTCGGCCAGTTGCAGCGCGCGGCCTGGATCGAACTCCAGCGCGGCCAGTCCGGCCCGCACCAGCAGCGCGGGTGGTGCATGCGGGCGCTCGATGCGCGGCGCCAGGCATTCGTAGGCGGCGCACGGATCGCCCGCGCCCTGCAACACCGCGGCCTTGGCCGCCCACAACGCGTCGTTGTTCGCGAACGTGCGCAACGCTTCGTCGAACGCCGCCGTGGCCTCGGCGCGGTCGCCACCGCGCATCCAGACCAATCGGGCGAGGTCGCCATGCGCCTCGATGTGTTGCGGTTCCAGCCGCAGGCAATCACGCAACGCCGCTTCGGCCCGATCGTAAGCACCGAGTGCGATCAGGCTGCGGGCAAGCGTGTAGCACAGAGCCGGGCTCCGGGGTCCGTGTTCCAGTGCGCGTCCCGCGACGGCTTGGGCTTCGTCATGCCGGTTCGCGGCCTGGAGCGCGGTGGCCAGGGCCTGCTCGGCGGCGGTGTTGCCGGGCGATTGCGCGACCAGCTTCCGGCTCCATTCGATGGCGTCGCTGCTGCGGCCCAGCGCGACGAGTGCGGCAACGTGCTGGACGACTAGTTCCGGTGACGCCGTGCCGCCGCTGCAGAATGGAGCGACGACGGCGAGCGCCCGTGCCGGCTGCTTCCGGTCGTTGTAACGGCGCGCCAGCAACCCGGCTGCACGCGGATCGGGTTGCCGCGCAGTGACGGCCCGCTGCAGGAACGTCTCCGCCTCGTCATGCCGCCCGCTTCCAAGCAGCAGTTCACCAAGCGTCGTGAGGGTAGGCGCCCAATCCGGATCGCGTTCGATCGCGCGCCGCAGGATGCGCTCCGCGTCCACAGTATCGCCCAACATGAGCGTGACGCCGCCGAGCAGCCGTTGCGCCTCCACGTAATCGGGATTGGTTTCGACGATGGCCTGCAGCCGATCGCGCGCCGCGCGAAACTCGCCGGCTTGCAGCAGGCCATTGACGCGCTGCATCGCATCGAGAAGCGGGGCGTGGATCATTTCGTTCGAATAGAGCGCGCGATCAAGGAAAACATCGGAACTTCGTCCGCAGCATGTGTCGCCTCGTCCGCGTCACTTCCGGGTTCGCAACCGATGCAGAAGACGTCACGCCGCCGAATACTAATGCCCCAGATGCCGGTCGAAGAACTCCACCATCACGGCGTAGGCTTCCTTCGATTCAGGCATTTCGGGGTCGGAAAAGAACGAATGCCACACGCCGTCCCACACGTGGAGTTCCGCGTCGACGCCTGCCTTGCCGAGCAGGCGCTGGCTCTGTACTTCCGAACTCATGGTGAAATCGCGGGTGCCGGTGATCAGCAGCGTGGGCGGGAATTTCGCCAGCAGCGCAGGCGAGTTGGCCGGGAACACCAACGGGTCGCTCGCGCGCGCACCCTTGAAGTAGGGCAGGTCGGCCAGCTTGAGCGGCGCGTTGGACGGCGGACTTCCCGTGAGGACGGGCGCGACGTAAGCCGAATCGCCACTCAATTCCGCCACCGAACCGCAGAAGGTTCCGATCGCGCCGGGTACGGGCAGCTTCTCGTGGATGAACCAGGCCACGGCTTCACCCGTCAACACGCCGCCGGCCGAACAACCATAGATGCCGATGTTCTTGGCCGGATAACGCTTGAGCAACGCACGATACACCTTGGCGACATCCTCGCTTGCCGCCGGAAATACGTGTTCCGGGCCCTGCCGGTAATCCACGGTGATCACTTCGATCCCGCCCACGCTCGAAACGGGAATGGATTCGACCAGGCCGCCGGCACCGGCACCCCAAAGGAACGCACCGCCGTGCAGGTTGACCAACACGCGGTGCTTCTGGTCCGGTGCGATGCCCTGTTTCGGCGTGACCACCTGTGCCGGTACGCCGCCGATGGTGCGTTTTTCGATGTTCACCGGATACAACCGTCGCATCAGGTTCGCACGCGCAGTGTTGATCTTGTCGTAGTAGGCGCGGCTCGCGGAGACCGGGCCATCCAGCGGTGGCGCATTGCGGCCTTCTTCCAACACGCGCTGGAACATCCTGCGTGCCTCGGGTGAGGCGTAGCTTGAAAATGGCACGGTAAACGCGGGAACCGCCACGTCGCCTCGCGCGTCCACGCGTGGCGACGGCGCAGATGCCGCAAGGACAACCCGCGAACCGGACGCAAGCGCGGCCGTCACCGCGACGATCGCGCACGCGGTTTTGAAAAAAGTCGAACTCATGGCGCTTCTCCTCTCGTCGCGGTCCGCTGCACCCGCGGCTTGCCATCGGCGCCGCGATCGATGGTGATGTCGAAACGCTTGCCGCGGAACGTGACGTTCGTGAGCGTGAGCGATTTCCATCCGGGCGGCAGCACGGGCGGATACGCCTGCACCAGCCCGGCATCCTCGATGCGCAATCCGGTGAGTCCGTATATCAGGCTTTGCACGTAGCCCGCCGAGCCGGTGAGGAAATAGCCGGTGTTGTTGCCGGGCGTTTCCGTGCGCACGTTGAACGGCGGCTTCAGCATGTTGCCGCTGATGTTGGCGGCGAGCCAGCGCGATACGTCCGCCGAATCACCCAGCGTGGCGGCGGCGATCGTGAGTGGTGCGAGCCCCATCGAAGTCAGCACCTTGCCCGGCTGCTTCATCGGCGCGGCGGCGAGCCGGTAGTCGTTGCGTCGCACGGATTCGTCCATCGGCAGGTCGAGCGAAGGAAACGTGAGGAACGCGAAGTCGTGATCCTCGGACACGCGCGGCACGCTTGGATCGAAGTCGAGATGATGCTGCCCCTCATCCGAAAAGGGGATGTGCAGTCCGCCAGCGATTTTCGTCCAGCGTGGATCGGGCTTGGCCCCGACCAGCACGGCGGCGGCCGCGGCGATCCGCAACGCCTTGGCGGCCGAACCATTGGTGAAGGCGTCATCGTCGACGTGCGCGTAAGGCTCTTCGACCGAAACGACATCGCGTATTTCGTAGCGCCGCTTCGCGGCATCGTACGTGGCGCGGCTGGTCCAGAAATCCGCGACATCGCGGATCACCGGCCAGCCATCCTTGCGCAACCATTCGAGATCGTGCGTAGCCAGCCAGTACTGCCATTGTGCGATGGCGATGTCGGCGTTGACGTGGATCTCGCCGACGCTCAACCGATGCGCGGCATAAAGGACTTGTTCGGAACCGTTGTCCGGATCGGCTTCCCATGGGTACTTGGCGCCGGCGAATCCGGCTGCCTGCGCGCGTTCTTGCGCGGCCGGCAGCGTGCGGTCGCGGAACATCACGATCGAACGCGCGCGTTCCGGGTGCAACAGCAGCAGAGCGGGAAAGATCCAGGAATCACTGTCCCAGAACACGTGGCCGACATAGCCGGTGGTCAATGCGCATGCGCCCACGCCCCATGCCACGTTCGGCGGCGCGTTGGCGAGCAGGTAGTAGAGATCGGAATGTACCGCGAGCTGCGCCCGCGGATCGCCATCGATGCGGATGTCCGATTGCCACAGCTTTGCCCACGCCGTGCGATGCGCAGTGAGCATTGCGCCGAATCCGCGCGTGCGTGCCGATTCGGCGAGCGCCAGATCGGCCTTCCCATCGCCACCCCAACCTTCACGCGACAGCGCGACGTATTTCGCGAAGGCGTAGGTCTTGCCTTTCTCCACCTTGACGCGCATGTCCAGTGACAGGCGGTTGTCGGTTCGATCCAGCTTCGTTTCGATCGGTCGCACATCTTTCGGCAATTGCACGGCCACGGCTTCGCCCATCCGTTTGCCGTTCGTCGCCTGTCCATCCAGTTGCAACGTCAGATTCGATGTGTCGCCTTCGGCGTCCAGCACGCGGGTATCGCCGTGATACCAGATGGCCGCGCGATCGGG
>DATEKI010000287.1:0-21403 GCA_035277545.1 Rhodanobacteraceae bacterium
AACAGCGGCAACTGCATCGCCATCCTGCAGAACACGAAGGTCCACGTCACCACGTAGGAGCGGATCATCCAGCCGCGGTGCGCATCGAAGCGCCGGTTGCGCGCTGCCCGCCAGGCCATCGCCGAGAACGCGATCCACACGGTCGCGACGACATCGGTGGCCACGGCGATCGAGGCGGGTTCGTGCCGTTCAAACAGCGGCAGGGCCAGGGCCAGCACGGACACGACCGAACCCGCGACGAGGTAGGTGCCGCCGAGCCATTTGTGGAGCGGGAAAAACCGGCGCGTCCAGCCGACGTAAAGCGCGGCCGCACCGAAGAAAAGCATCAGGGTTCCGCTCGCGGCGTGTGCATACAGAAGCCCGACGTGCGTCTCGTGCCCGCTCAAATCGCCGCCCAGTACCGGCACGACGATGTATCTCCACACGCCCAGCGAGCAGGCGAGCGACACCGCGAAAAGACCCGCAACGATGCGCCGGGTGACCACGGATGTCTTGGACGGCATGGCGGACCCCTGGAGGCGCAACGCTGGGACAAGGACGAGCCGGTCAATCCTCACACAGAATGCATCAAATCTCCACCTGCGTGCCGAGTTCCACCAGGCGATTGCCCGGGATGCTGAAGAACGCGGTGGCGGGCAGCGCATTGCGCGACAGGAAGGCGAACAGCTTGTCGCGCCACAGCGCCATGCCGGGACGCTTGGTGGCCACGACGGTCTCACGCGACAGGAAGAACGTGGTGTCCATCATGTCGAATGCCAGCCCCTGTTGTGCGCAGGCCGCCAGTGCGGCGGGGACATCGGGATCTTCCATGAAGCCGAAGCGCAGCATCAGCGTGTGAAACGAATGGCCAAGGTCGTGCATCTCGATGCGCTCGGCCTGGTCCGCGAACGGCGCTTCCAGCATTTCCACGCTCAGCAGCACGTTGCGTTCGTGCAGCACCTTGAAGTGCTTCAGGCTGTGCAGCATGGCGTGCGGCACGGCGCTGAGGTTCGCCGTCATGAATACCGCCGTGCCCGGCACGCGCGCCGGCGGGTGTTCGGCGATGCTCTCGATGAAAGGCGCCAGCGCGATGCCGCCGTGCTTCAACTGGCGCAGCACCAGTTCGCGCCCGCGCCGCCAGGTGGTCATCACGGTGAACACCAGGATGCCAAGCACCAGCGGGAACCAGCCGCCGTGCTCGACCTTCAGCAGGTTGGCGCCGAAGAACGCGCAATCGATGATGAGCAGTGGAACGCCCAGCGCGATCACGGCCGGCCATTTCCAGTGCCACAGCCGCAGGGCAACCAGCAGCGCCAGCAGGGTGGTCGTGACCATCGTGCCGGTGACCGCGATGCCGTATGCCGCACCCAGGTTCGCCGAGGAGCGGAACCCGACCACCGCGACCAGCACAAGCACCAGCAGCATGCCGTTGATCCACGGCACGAAGATCTGACCGGACATGCGGCTTGAGGTGTGCACCACCCGCATGCGCGGCGAAAAGCCGAGTTGCACCGCTTCGCGTGTCATCGAATACGCACCCGAGATCACCGCCTGCGAGGCGATCACCGTCGCGACCGCGGCCAGCACGATCATCGGAACCAGCAACACGCGCGGCACCAGCAGGTAGAACGGATTGGCCGACGCGTCGGGATGCAGCAACATCAAAGCACCCTGCCCGAAGTAGTTGCACAGCAGCGCCGGGAACACGAAGCACGACCACGCGATGCGTATGGGCTTCTTGCCGAAGTGCCCCATGTCCGCGTACAGCGCCTCGGTGCCCGTCACCGCCAGCACCACGCCGCCCAGCGCAAGGAACGCGGCGATGCCATGCGAATGGAAGAAGCGCGCCGCGTAATACGGGTTCAGGGCCAGCAGGATTTCAGGTGCGCGCACGATCATGTGCAGGCCAAGCAACGCGATGGCCGCGAACCACACGCACATCACGGGCGCAAACAAGCCGCCCACCCGCGCGGTTCCGAACTTCTGCAGCACGAACAGGCCGAGCAGGATCACCACGCTGATCGGAACCACCCAGCGCGTGAGCTCGGGTGCGGCGACCTTCACGCCCTCGACCGCGGACAGCACCGAGATTGCGGGCGTGATCACGCCATCACCGTAGAACAGCGCGGCGCCGAAGATCGCGACCACCGCAACCAGCCAGCGCAGTTTCGGAACCCCGCGTACGCTGCGCTGCGCCAATGCCATCAGCGCCATGATGCCGCCCTCGCCCTTGTTGTCGGCGCGCATCACGAACACCACGTATTTCACCGTGACCACCAGCACCAGCGCCCAGAACACCAATGACAGCACGCCGAACACGCTGGCGCGGCTGACGTTGAGGCCATAATCGCTGCTGAAGATTTCCTGCAACGTGTAGAGCGGACTGGTGCCAATGTCGCCGAACACCACGCCCAGCGCACCAAAGGCAAGCGCGCGCAATGGCGGGGAAACGTCCGTTTTCGAACACGTGGTGTGCATGTCCCGCACCCGGTGCCGCGGAGAGGGCGCGAAGTGTAATGCGGCTGCAACCGCTGCGATGTGAAACGCGGTGTACGGCAGCCTCCGGTTCAGGTATCCGCGAGGTTGGCAGCGACCCCACCATTCGGTACGGGGACGTGCCGACGCGGCAGACGCGGCGCGGCTTCGCCGCGACCGTTTGCTCGCACTGCGCCCGCAGGAACGGGCGCAACCGGCGGAGCCGGCCCCAGGGGGCGGGCGCCATGGATGGCGCGAGCCAACCATGGCAGCGCCTGTCCCGGACCCGGTCCGGGAATGCCCGGTTTCGCAAATCGATCAAATCTCGACTTGCGCGCCCAGCTCGATCAAGCGGTTGCCGGGAATGCTGAAGAACGCGGTCGCGGGCAGCGCATTGCGCGCGAGGAACGCGAACAGCTTGTCGCGCCACAACGCCATGCCGGGACGGTCGGTGGCGACGATGGTCTCGCGCGACAGGAAGAACGTGGTGTCCATCATCTTGATCTCGAGGCCAAGCTTCGCGCATTCGTGCAGGGCGGCGGGCACGTTCGGATCTTCGGCGAAACCGAAGCGCAGCCTCAACAGGTGGAAGTCATTGCCGAGGTCCTTCAGTTCCATCCGCTCGTCGGCATCGGCATAAGGCGTTTCCAGCGTTTCCACGGTCAGGACCACATTGCGCTTGTGCAGCACCTTGTTGTGCTTGAGATTGTGCAGGAGCGCGTGTGGCACCGCGTCGGGGTCGCTGACCAGGAATATCGCCGTGCCCTCCACGCGCGTCGGCGGATGCTCGGCGAGGTTGGCGATGAACGGTGCCAGCGCGAGGCCGCCGTGCTTGAGCTGGCGCAGCACGAGGTCGCGTCCGCGCCGCCACGTGGTGAGGATCGTGAACACCGCAAGCCCGAGCACCAGCGGGAACCAGCCGCCATCCTCAACCTTGAGCGTGTTGGCACCGAAGAACGACAGGTCGATGGTGAGGAAGAACAGGCCCAATCCGAGGATCACCAGCGGATTCCACTTCCACATCCGCCACGCGACGATCAGGAACAACGTGGTGTCGATCGCCATGGTGCCGGTCACCGCGATGCCGTACGCGCCGGCCAGTGCGTTCGAAGAACCGAATCCGATCACCACGAACACCACAAGGATCATCAGCAGGCGATTGACCCACGGCAGGTAGATTTGCCCGACTTCCTCGTTGGAGGTGTGTACCACCGGCATGCGCGGCAGGAAGCCCAACTGGATCGCCTGGCGCATGATGGAGAACGAACCCGCGATCACCGCCTGCGAAGCAATCACCGCCGCCGCGGTGGCCAGCGCGATCATCGGGTAAAGCCCCCACGACGGCACCGCGAGGTAAAACGGATTGCTGGCGGCCGCCGGATTGTGCACCAGCAACGCGCCCTGTCCGAAATAGTTGAGGATCAGGCCCGGCATCACGAAGCCATACCACGCGACCGTGATCGGCTTGCGCCCGAAGTGGCCCATGTCCGCGTACAGCGCCTCGGCGCCGGTCACGCACAGCACCACGGCACCCAGCACGAGGAACCCGCCCGTACCGTGGTGCACGAAGAAGTTGAACCCGTACCAGGGGTTGATCGCGCGCAGCACGAACGGATGCTGCGCGATGTTGTAGACGCCGACCAGGCCCAGCGCGATGAACCAGATGCACATCACCGGCCCGAAAATGCTGCCCACCTTGCCGGTGCCGCGCTTCTGGATCAGGAACAGCGTCACCAGCACCACCACCGCGATCCACACGACCCAGTGCGACAGCGCCGGCGCGGCGACCTCCAGGCCCTCGACCGCCGAGAGCACCGTGATCGATGGCGTGATCACGCCATCGCCGAAAAACAGCGCGGCGCCAAGCACGGCTGCCAGCACCACCAGCTTGCGCGTGCGTGGATATTGGCGGGTGGCGCGCTGCGCCAGCGCCATCATCGCCATGATGCCGCCCTCGCCCTTGTTGTCCGCGCGCATGATGAAGGTGACGTATTTCAGCGCCACCACGATCAGCAGCGTCCACAACACCAGCGACAGGACGCCGAGCACGTTGAATGTCGTCACCGGCATGCCGTGCTGGTCGCTGAAGGCTTCGCTGAAGGTGTACAGCGGGCTGGTGCCGAGGTCGCCGAACACCACGCCGATCGCACCGACCACCATCACGTGCATCGCCTTCCTGGCGGGGTCCGCTTCCACCGGTTTCGTTTCGGTCTTGTCCGTCATCGTCCCAATGCCGCGCGCAATGCCTTGCGGATGATCGTTTCGGCGTCGTCGCCATCGGTAGCGGCCGCCGCCGCGAGCCGCGCCGCTTCGGCCTGCTTGTAGCCAAGTTGCTGCAGGGCCGCCTCGGCTTCGCTGCGCGGATCACGCGGCACCGGCGTGGCGCCCGCCGGTGCCGCGGCAGCCACGGTGCCGATGCGATCGCGCAGCTCGACCACGATGCGTTCGGCGGTCTTCTTGCCGATACCCGGAATGCGCGTCAGCGCGGCTACGTCGCCCGCCTGCACCAGGCGCGCGAATTCGTTCGTCGAAACCCCCGACAACACCGCCAGCGCAATGCGCGCGCCGATGCCGGAAACCTTCTGCAGGTCGCGAAACAGGTTGCGTTCGCCGTCGCGCAGGAAGCCGTACAGCGCGACGGTGTCCTCCTTGTGCGCGTAGTGGGTCAGCAGGATCACTTCCCTGCCGACATCGGGCAGGTCGTACAACGTCGACATCGGCACTTCCAGTTCATAGCCGACGCCACCGACTTCGACGAGCACCCACGGCGGGCGCTTGGCGATCAGGATGCCCCGCAAGCGGCCGATCATCGACGGCGCCTCCATGCGGCAATGGAAATGCCGGTTCGTGCTTCGCTGGCGCGCAGGTGCGCATGGGTGATCGCGATCGCCAGTGCGTCGGCCGCGTCGGCCTGCACGGGTTCACGAAGGCTCAACAGGACGCCGATCATGTGCTGCACCTGTTCCTTGCCGGCGTGCCCCTTGCCGACCACCGCCTGCTTGATGGCGGTCGGCGCGTATTCGCTGACCGGCAACCCGCGCCCGACCGCCGCGCAGATCGCGGCGCCGCGCGCCTGCCCGAGCTTCAGTGCGGAATCGGCGTTCTTCGCCATGAACACGCGCTCGATCGCCGCCTCGACGGGTGCGTGCGCGTCGATGATGCCGCCGATCTCCTCGTAAATGCGCTTCAGCCGCAACGGGAACGTCTCCTCGCCGGCCACCTGCAGCGTCGCACGGAACAGGCAACGCAGCTTTCCCGTGGCATCGGCCTCGATGATACCGACGCCGGTGCGCTGGCTGCCGGGATCGATGCCGAGGATGCGCAGCGGCTGCGCCGAATCCACGGTCAGCCCGCCGGAAGATCCGCGTTGGAGTACACGTTCTGGACGTCGTCGAGTTCGTCCAGGCGCGCGAGCAGGCCCTGCACGGCCTCGATCTGGTCGGGCGCGACCGGCACGTCGAGTTCCGCGCGCCTGGTTACCTCCGCGTGGCCGGGCTTGAAGCCGGCCTTCTCCATCGCCTCGCGCACGGCTTCGAACGATTCCGGCGTCGTGATCACGTCGATCTGGCCGTCTTCCGGCCACACCTTCACATCCTCGGCGCCGGCTTCGATCGCGGCATCGGTGACCTTGTCTTCGCCGGCACTCTTTTCATAGGACAGCACGCCGATCTTGTTGAACATGTACGCGACCGAACCGTCGGTGCCGAGGTTGCCGCCGAACTTGGTGAAGGCGTGGCGCACGTCGGAGATGGTGCGCTGGCGGTTGTCGGTGACGCATTCGACGAGCACGGCAACGCCGCCCGGCGCGTAACCCTCGAAATGCAATTCTTCGTAAGTCACGCCCTCCAGTTCACCGGTGGCCTTCTTGATCGCGCGATCGATGTTGTCCTTGGGCATCGACGCCGTGATGGCCTTGTCGACCGCGGTGCGCAGGCGCGCATTGCCGTTGACGTCGCCGCCGCCCGCGCGCGCGGCGACCATGATTTCGCGCACCAGCTTGGTGAACACCTGGCCGCGCTTGGCGTCCTGCGCGTTCTTGCGGCCGGCGATGGATGGACCTCGGCCCATGGGGCGCTCCGTCAATATCGAAAGTGGGAAAGTCTAGGGAATCACGGCACAACCTGCCACGACTGGCCAGGGTCGCGACACGCGGCCTCTGCCCTTCGCGAGCGAAGGGCGGGGCGAAGCGAACGCGCGCAGCCCGAGAGCGGGATGGCCCCTTGCCGCCGACGACATCCCTCCGGCGCTGAACGCAGACCCCCTTCGTGCCGAAGGGGTATTCAAGGTTTCTACTCGTCCCCGGTCCCCGCTCCCCGGTCCCGAACCTGCACATGCAACTCGGCGAGCTGTTTTGGATCCACGGGACTGGGCGCATCCGTCATCAAATCCTGCGCACTGGTGGTCTTGGGGAACGCGATCACGTCGCGGATCGCATCGGTGCCGCCGATCAGCATCGCCAGGCGGTCAACGCCGAAGGCGATGCCGCCGTGCGGGGGGGCGCCCATCTTCAAAGCGTCCAGCAGGAACCCGAACTTCGCGCGCGCGTCGTCCTCGCCGATGCCGAGCAGGCGGAACACCGCGCTCTGCATCTCGGGGCGATGGATGCGGATCGAGCCACCGCCGATTTCGGCGCCATTCAACACCATGTCGTAGCCGCGGCTGACCGCGTGCGCGGGATCGGCGGCGAGCGCCGCGGCGTCGTCGACCTTGGGTGCGGTGAACGGGTGATGCAGCGCGACGTAGCGCTGCTCGGCTTCGTCGTATTCGAACATCGGGAAGTCGGTAACCCACAGCGGTTGCCAACTGTTCTCGACGAGTCCCCTATCCTGCGCAACCTTGAGCCGCAGCGCGCCCATGAAAGTGCTGGCGGTCGTCCATTTGCCCGCGCCGAACAGCAGCGCATCGCCGTCGCCCGCGCCGGTGTTTTGCAGGATCGTCGAAAGCGTCGCCTCATCGAGGAACTTCGCGACGGGCGAGTTGACGCCTTCCAGCCCTTTCGCGGCCTCGGTGACCTTCAGCCACGCCAGACCCTTGGCGCCGAACTTCGCCGCGTGCGCCGCGTAGTCGTCCAGTTGTTTGCGCGAAAGCTCGGCACCGCCCGGCACGCGCAGCGCCGCGACGCGTCCATCCGGATCGTTCGCCGGCCCCGAGAACACCTTGAACTCCAGATGCTTCACCGCATATGCGACGTCGACCAGTTCCAACTCGATACGCAGGTCGGGCTTGTCCGAACCGTAACGCGTCATCGCCTCCAGCCACGTCATGCGCGGAAATGGATCGGCGAGTTCGATGCCGCCGACCTCGCGGAACACCTCGCGGATCATCGCCTCGACCGTGTCCTGCACGTCGCGTTCCCCGACGAACGCGAACTCCATGTCGAGCTGGGTGAATTCGGGCTGGCGGTCGGCGCGGAGGTCCTCGTCGCGGAAGCAGCGCGCGATCTGGTAGTAGCGGTCGAAGCCCGCGATCATCAGGAGCTGCTTGAACAACTGCGGCGATTGCGGCAACGCATAGAAATGACCCGCGTGCACGCGCGAGGGAACCAGGTAATCGCGCGCACCTTCCGGCGTCGCCTTGGTCAGGATCGGTGTTTCGATGTCCTGGAAACCGCGTGCGTCCAGCCAGCGGCGCAACGCCTGCACCAGCCTGATGCGTGTGCGCATCACCTTCTGCATTTCCGGGCGGCGCAGGTCGAGGTAGCGGTACTTCAACCGCATTTCCTCGTTGGGATTCTCGTGCAGCGCGAACGGCAGGTCGCGCGCGGCGTTCAACAACTCGATGGATTCGGCCACGACTTCGTAGCGGCCGGTCGGAATCTTCTCGTTGATGTTCGAGCGCACCCGCACGGTGCCGGTGACGCGCAGGCAGTCCTCGTAACCGACTTTCGATGCGATCTTGAACACTTCGGCATTGTCGGGATCGGCCACGACCTGCACGATGCCTTCGTGGTCGCGCAGGTCGACGAATACCACGCCGCCGTGGTCGCGGCGCGCGTCGGCCCAGCCGCACAAGACCACCTTGTGGCCGGCCTCGGCCACGCCGATCAAGCCGCAATAATGGCTGCGCATCACCCGCACTCTCCGCACGCCGGCCCAGCCGGCAAGGCAAACGGGGAATGCTAAGTGCGGCGCGGCTCGCGTGCAATCAGCGAGCGCTTCACCAGATTTTCGTTCGCGCTGAGCGTAGCGAACATCGGGTCGCGAAGTCGAAGCACCGAAGCCACCCTTCGACGTCGGCGCTGGGCGTCTGCGCCCAGCGCCTGCCCCGGACTCGATCCGGGGACGAACGGAAAAATTCCCAACCACGCATTTCGTGCAATCAGCTTCGATCCCGCGCGCGGCTCTGCAGCAGCACCTTGTCGGCGCGGCGCAGTGTCGATTCCAGCGGCTCGCCCGCCTCGCGCACGGCCCAGCCCAGCGAGAACACCGCGGGCATGCCATCGCGCGACGCGGCGTTCAGCCGATCGGCCAGTTCGCGTACCGCGTCGATGGTCGCGCGCGGCAACACGACCGCGAACTCGTCGCCCCCCATCCGCACGACCTCGTCGTCCGAGCCCGCATGGTTCTTCAGCAGCCGTGCAAGGTCGCGCAACACCTCGTCGCCGCGCGCCCGCCCCTCGCTTGCATTCAACTGGCGAAAGTAATCCACGTCGACCACCACGCAGCCCCATTCCTGGTCGACGGTGGTCTGCATCGCGAATGCGTCGAGATAACGACGGGTGTGGCAACCGGTCAGCGGATCACGGCGGTTCTGCTCGCGCACCCGCAGTTCGTAGCGGTGGCGCAAGGTGACGTCCTGCGCCGAACCCAGTACGTAGGGGGCCGGTTCGGCGTCCGGGTAACAGACAAACTGGTATTGCCACACGCGCGGTTCGCCGTTGCGTGACACGAAATGCAGCAGGCCTGTATCCCGCTTCAGGCTGCGGGTGCGATCGATGTAGTCGTCCCAGTGCTCGTGCGCTTCCTCGGCGACGAAGTCGGACAGCGCGCGTCCGGCCATGCTTTCACGCTCGTACCCCAGTGCATCGGCCATCGCGGCGTTCACCCACAGCAGGCGGCCTTCGGGATCGTGCATCCACACCATCGCCAGCCCGGATTCGATCAGATCCTCGAAACGGGCTTCGGCTTCGTCCAGCGCGCCCTGCGCGGCGCGTTCGCCGGAAACGTCGCGCACCAGCATCAGGTGCGAGGGCACCGCTTCGTGCGGCAGGTTGCCCATGTCGGTGACCACGTCGAACAGCTCGCCGCTGGCCTTGCGGTGTTTCCACGCCACGCTGCCCGGCGGCAGCGCACGGCCTTCCTTGCGCAGGTACGCATGCAGGCGGGCAGCTTCCTCCTCCGCGAACAGATCCGGCAGGCGCAGCTGCAGGATGTGCTCGCGATCGTGGCCGTAGCATTGCAATGCAGCTGCGTTGGCGTTGAGGATGCGCAGTTCCGAGCCGGCGAACACCACCACCGGCAGCGGATTCAGGTCGAACCAGACGCGCGTTTCGTCGGCGCGACGGCGGATGAGGCTCTGCAAGCCCAGCTCGTCTGAAATGTCGCGGGCGATGCCGAGCAGGCCGGTGATGCGCCCGCGCGCGTTGTGCAGGGGGTATTTGCCGACGAGGAAGGAACGTTCGCCGTCGGGCGTCTGTTGCGTTTCGCGAAAGAGCGTTGGCAAGTCGCGGTCCAGGCAAACACGGTCGTTTTCCTCGAAGGCAAGCGCCACCGGACCCGGATCGAGTTCGTTGTCGCGCCGGCCAATGATGTCCGCTGGTTGTCGTCCGACCAGGGAAGCAGCCTCGCCATTGGTGAAGCGGTAACGATGGGTGGCATCCTTCACGAACACCGGACCGTTGCTGCGCTCGCACAGGACCTGCGCCAATTCGGTCATGCGCCGCAAACTCGAAAGCACCAGCATCATCGCGTAGCCGGTGGCCGAGAGCGCCAGGACGCCGGCGAGCGCCAGCGCCCAGACCAGCACCGAGCCGCCGAAATCCTCGCCGCTCGTGGCGGCCAGCACCGTCAGCATCACCGCCGGGATCACGAGCAGGCCGATACCCGCCCAACCGCACCAGCGCAGGGCGGCGCGTGCGCCGGGTATCGCGCCGACGATGCCGAAATTTTGCGGATCCCTGTTCACGATGAACGCCTGAACGCACTCGTGCCGCGGCAGCGCGGCGTCGAGGCGATCTCTGCAAGAGCCATGCTCACCCCGGCCCGTTGCCCATCGTCGAAACACTTGTTGACGCGGTGCAGGCGAAAGGTTGATGCGCGTCTCAGTTCATCGCGCGACGGTTCACGATCGCTACGGTTCAGGCTGGCATTTCCCGCGCGAGCACCCGTCAGCGCACCGGCTTTCGCGACGGCCGCCCTGAAGAAACCGGTTTTGGTTTCACGCCCGCATCAGGGTGGATTTGCCGAACAGGCTTTCGACCAGGTCGACCACCAGTTCGGCCGTGCGGTTGTGTTCGTCCAGCGCCGGGTTCAGTTCCACGATGTCCAGCGAGGCCGCCAGACCGGTGTCCGCGATCATCTCCACGCACAACTGCGCTTCCCGATAGCTCGGGCCGCCCTGCACGGTGGTGCCGACTGCCGGAGCAATCGAAGGGTCGAGGAAATCGATGTCGAAACTGACGTGCAGGTGGGTGTCGCGGTCCAACCTGTCCAGTGCCTGCTGCATCACGCCGCGCATGCCGACCTCGTCGATGTAACGCATGTCGAAGATCTCGAGGCCGGCATCGTGCACGAGCTTCTTTTCATTGGGATCGACCGAACGGATGCCGATCTGGCGCACCTCGCTGGCGGACAGCGCCGGCCTTTCCCCGCTGATTTCCGTCAACTCGCGCGGGCCGAGCCCGCACAGGCAGGCGACCGGCATGCCGTGGATGTTGCCGGACGGCGTGATTTCCGCAGTGTTGAAGTCGGAATGTGCGTCCAGCCACAGCACCCGCAACTTGCGGTGGCGCTTGCGGCAATGCCGCGCCACCGCGCTGATCGAACCGATCGCGAGGCAATGATCTCCACCCAGCATGATCGGCAATCGTCCGGCTTCGAGCTCGGCCGTTTCGGCATCGAACACCGCGCGGTTCCAGGCCACCACTTCCTCGAAGTGGCGATAGCCCTCGTGCGGCGGCTGCCATGGGTTCAGCGGTCCGGAGAGATTCCCGCGATCGACGACGTCCAGTCCGCGCGCCGCGAGCGCCTGCGGCAAACCCGCCACGCGCAGGGCTTCCGGGCCCATCGAGGCACCACGCGAACCCGCGCCGATATCGGTGGGAACACCGAACAGGGAAACCGGTTTTGCTTTGCTCGCCACGCGCCGTCACCCGATGGTTGTGCGGAACGCGACAGCATAGCCCGCAGGCGCACGCACAGCCACCCACGGACCGGCCTCAGGCTGTCGTGATGGCTTCGTCCAGCGCCGCCATCAGCCGCGCGATCGCACTTTCCGCGGCGGCTCGCCCCCGGCACGGCGCGCGGCCGGAGAGCAGCCTGTCGAGCGCCCGCGCGCAATCACCCACGGCCTCGAGACCGTAGTTCGGCGCCGACCCCGACAGCTTGTGCGCAACGTCGCGCAGGCCCAGCCAGGGCACCTCGTCACCGCCATCCACGCAAGCATTCCAGGCGGAAACCAGCGCGGCCCTGCGATCCGGAAGTTCCTGCATGAAATGCAGGCGCAGCGCCTCGAACTGTGCCTGGAATTCGATTTCGCGAGGGTCAGTTTCAGCGCCCATCTTTCGTCCGCGTTCACCCCGCCACGTCACCAATTGGTGCCGGCAGCCTGACTCGAACAGGCGACCTACCGCTTACAAGGCGGTTGCTCTACCAACTGAGCTATGCCGGCATCGCGCCGCATTATCGCAGGAACCGCGCAAGCTGCCCGACCGGTTTGCCGGCCAATCGTTGCAGCGGCTTCAAAAGCATTCGATGGGCTTCGCGCGCAGGTCGTTGCGGCCGGGCAGCCACGCCTGCCAATCGAACGGCGCCCCGGTCTTGACCGCGTAATCCACCCAGTACGCAGGCTCGGTATCGACGCGCTGCTTGAGCTGTGCCGGGAAACCCAGCTGCTTCAGCTTGGCCACGCGGTTTTGCGCGTTCGACTGGTCATCGTACAGGCCCAGCGAAACCGTATTCTGTGCGTCGCCCGCGGTCACGACGTAGTAATCGTTGATGCCCTTGGCCGCGAGCTGGCGCGCTTCATCCAGCGCCGCTTCGCGGTCGGCGGTGGCGGGCAGGTAAACCCAGAATCCGTGCGAATGGCTCACCTGTTCCTCGCGGTACTGGATCCTCGCGACGTGCGGCGAAAGCGCCTGCATCGCCGCACGCATGTCGACGGCGGTGGTGAAGGCGCCGAGCGTGCCGCAGGTCTCGTCTGCCGCCGGAGCGGCGGCCGATGCCGGCGGCGCCGCGGCCTTGGCCGGCCGCTCCGAAAGCAGGCGCAACTCGGTCACGCCCGGGTCCGTCACGGGCGGCAGCGCACGCGCCGGCACGCGCCCGAACAACAACCACGCACCCGCGCCGAGGTTCAGGGCCAGCAACAACAGGAACAGGAGTCGGAGGAACATCGTTTCAGCACCAGGATGGCCTGCTCGAAGCGGGTGTCGTGAAAGTCAGGCCAAGGATGGCCGTGGTGATGTTTGTGACTTGGGGACTGCGTGCCCGCTGGTTCGCCAATGGAACAGCGGTCAGGGATGATCGCACAAGTGTGCTGTTGCCCAGATTGCCAGGCCGCGCAACACGGCGTCATCGAGCACCTCCACATGGCAACCATCCCGGGCAAGCCATTCGGCCAGCCGCCCGGCCCAGCCGCCATGCAGCCAGACGCGTTCCATGCCTTGGCTTTTCCTGGCACGTGCCACGAACCATTGCACCAATGCGCCGGCCGAGGCCCAACAGCCTGTCTGCAATGCGATCGCGGTATCGTCGCGTACCTTGGCCGCGAAAGCATCGGGATTGCGATCGGCGATCGCGGTGGCCGCGTGCAATGTCTGCAGCATGCGTTCCGGCGACAATGCGATCATGCCTTCGGCGTGGACGCCGGCGGCGGACACCGCATCCAGCGTGAGTGCGGTGCCGCAGCCGACCACGATGCAGCCACCGACCGCCTGTCTGTGCGCGGCGAGCATCGCAAGGAAGCGGTCGATCCCGAGCCGCTCTGGTTTCGCGTAACGGTTGGTGAGACCGCCCACGCTGCGCGGCGTGCGCAGCCACTCGATGCGATCCGGCTCGATCGAACCCAATGCCGCGCGCATTTTTTCCGCGCGTCCGGCGGAAACGACCGACGCAATCCACACCCGCGCGGGATGCGGCCAACGCGCGAGTGCATCACGCATCGCCACAACGAAACCGGGCCGGTCCCAATCCAGCGCGAACACGTCCGCAGGCTCGCCGCCTTGCAGCCGCGCCACCTTCGCCCGCGAATTGCCGAGGTCGAACAGCCAGGTCCCGGAAGGGACGCCGCTCACTTCGCCCGCACCGTGATTTCGGCGCTGTCGAGGCAATCGACACCTCCGGCGCGGCGCACGCGCAACGCACCGCGCGCATCGACCCCCGCAGCCGTGCCCTCGAACACGCCGTGGGCGCCGTCAACGCGAATCGTTCGACCAGCCAGCGCATCGCGCGCAGCCCACCCTTCCGCGAACGGTGCGAAACCGGAATCGCCGAACACATCCAGCGCTTCGACCAGTCGCGCAACCAGCGCCGTGGCCAACCTGTTGCGCGAGGGTGCGTTGCCACCGCACGCGTCCCGCAGGCCGGTGCAGGGCCGATCGAGCGCGCGGCGCATCGCCTGCGGGACGCGCAGGTTGATGCCGATGCCGATGACCGCGTGGCAAGGCCCCATGAATTCACCACCCAGTTCGATCAGGATGCCGCCGAGTTTGGCATCGCCGTGCATCAAATCGTTCGGCCACTTCAGGCCGATGCCCGTTGCACCGCAATCTTCCAGCGCGGTGGCCACCGCGACGCCCACCGCAAGCGACAACCCCGACAGCGCCGCATAACCGCGGGCAAAACGTTTCAGGCACGAGAACTGCAGATTGGTCGCCGGCGGTGAAATCCATTGCCGTCCGCGCCGCCCGCGCCCGGCATCCTGCCAATCGGCGAACACGAACGAGCGATCCGGCAGCTCGCCGGCGCGCCGCAGGCACTCGCTGGAAGTCGAGTCCAGGCGCCAATGGCTTTCGATACCGCCGATGCAACGCCTGGCCGCGGCGGGCAGCGCGGCACGGATGGCGGAGGGATCGAGCCATTCCAGCGGCGGCACCAGACGGTAACCGGCGTCGCCCGATTGGACGTCCAAACCCGCAGCCCGCAATGCCTCGACCTGTTTCCATACCGCCGCGCGCGAAATGCCCAGCCGGCGCGCCATGTCCGGGCCTGCATGGATGTCGCCGGAAGCCAGCAACCCCAGCACCGCAGGCACACCCGCGGCCACGGCGCGTGCACCCGTGCGGTTTGCTGGCACAGGCCGGCGGGATGTGTCAATATGGGACTTCAACATGCGCTGATTCCGGGGGCTGCATGAGACGCTCGTCGTTGTGGTTGACAGTGTTGCTGATCGGCGGCGTGCCGTTGACGGCCGCGGCGGTCGATTATGGCCCGAACGCGCCATTGCTTGCCGCGGACACGAACGCCCCGCAATTGCCGGGCGCGCAGGCGGGTGCCGTTGCGCGCGGTGAAATGCCGAGGCCCGAAGTCACGGCCGACAGCGACGAGGGCGGTGGCGATTCCGTCCCCGGACCTTCGTCCGCGCCGCAACGCATGACGCCTTCCGCTTCGTCGCCGCACACCACTGCTCCCGGGCACGGCCTCGGTCCGGCCGCACGCAACAGGACGCGCACTCCCACGGTGCACCCGGCACCCACCGTGCCCACCACTTCGTGGCAATCGCTGCTGCCGGGTTCGATCCAATAGCGGTGCATCGTCCAGGATCGCTGCCATGCGGCGTCGCGGTTTCATGCAGCCAACCAATGTCTGCCTCGGATACGTCACGGGACGCAGCAGGCAACCGTCCGTGGCGGCGGGCGCCGGCATCGCACACATGGCCGCCTTCGCCCTGATTTTTCACGACAACCGCTTCGTCAGCATGGGCCCGGCCTGCGCGATCCTCACATCTCCGCGAACCTGACGTGGAAACACGCACCCCCGAGCTCGCCGGAACGATCGACGTGCAGCACGCCGCGATAGCCGCGCACGATGTCGTCCACGATCGCGAGGCCGATGCCGTGTCCCTGCACGCGCTCGTCGCCACGCACGCCGCGTTGCAGCACCTTGTCGAGTTTCTCCGGCGGAATGCCGGGACCGTCGTCTTCGACCCGGATGTCCAGCCCCGCGCGCCATGATCGCGGATCGACCGGCGCGATGCGCACCACCCGCAGCAGCACCTGGTGGTTGGCCCACTTGAAAGCGTTTTCGAGAAGGTTGCCCAGCAGCTCCAGCAAGTCGCCTTCCTCGCCGTAGAAGCGCGCGCCCTCGTCGATGTCGAATTCGCACAGGATGTTCTTGGAGGCGTACACCCGCTCGAGGCTGCGCACCACCGCTTCGGCGTGGCCCTGCACGGCAACCGGCGGTGCGAACGTGGTATGCCCCGATGCCTTGGCACGCGCAAGCTGGTAGGCGACGATCTGGTCCATGTGCTGCACCTGGTCAAGCATGTCCTCGCGCAAATCGGTTTCCGGATCGGGTGACTCCAGCCGCGAACGCGCCACCGCCAGCGGCGTCTTCAGGCTGTGCGCGAGGTCATCCAGGGTATTGCGATAGCGCTTCAGGTGTTCGCGCTCACCTTCGATGAAGCGGTTGAGGTTGCGGGTCAGTACCGCGACTTCGCGTGGATAGGGGCCGACCAGGCGTTCGGCGCTGCCACGCTCGATCATCGCGATGTCGCGAGCCACTCGCCGCAGCGGCGAAAAACTCCATCGCAACAGGATCTGCTGCAACACCAGCAGCGCCAGGCCCAACGCCGCCAGCCAGCCGAACAGCGTGCGCCGGTAGGCGACCAGGCCAGCCTGGTACAGGGCTTCGTTTTCGGCGATGTAGATGGTCAGGCGGTAGCCCTTGCCGTTGAGCGGAATCCATTCCACGCCCTGCGCCAGCACGTACAACTGCCCCGCCGGCGTCGTGACCGGGCCGTCGAAACGCGTCACGCCCGGCTGCAGCAGCACGTCGAACGGCAACTCGCGCCCGAGCGCGGACGGCGCCGACCACTGGAAATCGTTTTCACCGACGATCACCGCGTAAAGGCCGGAACCCGGCCTCAGGAAATCGGGGTTCGGCGGCGGCATGTCCGGGGGGTACGCACGATCATGGCTGCTGACGTCGACGCCCGCGAGATACGCATAGGCATAGCTCTGCAGGCGTCCACGCAGCCCCGCCAGGGCCGCGTGCGCGTAGGCGCGATCCAGCGCAAAGCCGGTGATGCCGAGGAATCCGACGAGCACCAGCAAGGTTGCAATCGTGGAACGCGAGACCAGCGACAGCGGCCGGCGCGCGGCAGTGTCCTCAGCCATCCGGCAAGACCCTTCGTGCAGTCAGACCCGACCGCAATGGCCACCATCATCACCGCGTGCGCCGGGCGCTTGCAACTGCAAGCGCCGCCACGGGTGACACGTCATTCGGCGGGCGTTTCGTCGCGCGCGATCGCGAAGCGGTAGCCGCGGCCGCGCACCGTCTCGATCGGTTTCAGGCTGCTCTCGGGATCGAGCTTGCGGCGCAACCGACCGATGAACACTTCCAGCACGTTCGAATCGCGGTCGAAATCCTGCTGGTAGATGTGTTCGGTGAGGTCGGCCTTGGACACCAGCTCGCCGGCATGCAGCATCAGGTACTCCAGCACCTTGTATTCGTAGCTGGTGAGGTCGGTGGGTTTGCCCTCGACCGTGACCGTCTGCGCGGTGGTGTCGAGGCGGATCGGCCCGCACGACAACACCGGCTTGGCCCAACCCGATGCACGCCGCACCAGCGCATTGATGCGCGCCAGCAGTTCCTCGACGTGGAACGGTTTGACGAGGTAGTCGTCGGCACCGAATTTCAGCCCTTCCACCTTGTCCTGCCACGAGGACCGAGCGGTCAGGATCAGGACCGGGTAGCTGTGGCCTTCCTTGCGCAGCATCTCGATCAGCTCCATGCCGGACAGCTTCGGCAAGCCGAGATCCACGATCGCCAGATCGAACGGCACTTCGCGCCCGAGGTAGAGCCCTTCTTCGCCGTCCGCGGCGGCGTCCACCGCGAAGCCATCGCGCTTCAGGCGTGCCGCCAGCGTTTCACGCAACGGCGCTTCGTCTTCCACCAGCAGGATACGCATCAGTGTCCTCCTTGATCGGAACTTGATTTGCCCGAACGGCCTTGCGCCGATGGACTGGAATGCAGTTGCATCACCTGCACCTTGCCCTGCG
The DNA here is from genome assembly GCA_035277545.1 of Rhodanobacteraceae bacterium. GTDB lineage: Bacteria > Pseudomonadota > Gammaproteobacteria > Xanthomonadales > Rhodanobacteraceae > 66-474. Next base: position 17,831 of record DATEKI010000287.1, read on the forward strand.
GCGTGAGTACCTTGATTCGATACACGTTGGTTTGCCCGCGCGACACGGTATCGGCCGCAAGGATATGCCCGCGCGTCTGGTGCTGCACCTGCCGCACGGCCTGCTCCAGGCTGTCCGGATGCGAAGCGGGCGAAGGCGGCGGGGGCGCCGAACGCGGCGGTTTCGCCAACGCACCGACGGTGCACGCCATCAGTACGCCCGCCAGCATCGTGGGGAAAACGCGGATTTTCATGGCGTCGCGAGCCTCGCGCAAAACTTCAACCCCCGATCATCCGGCCACCCATTGAATTCGTGCTGAACATGCCGCCGGACCGCGGACGGGCCGAGTCAGGCCGCCCGGCGCCCGGCATGCAGCCGGACTTCGTCCAGCGCGGCCTCGACGGCTTCCCAACCCGCATCGGCCGCATGCGTCCGCTCCGACAGAACCCGCCGGAACGCCTTGCCGCCGGGTTCGCCGTGATACAGCCCGAGCACGTGGCGCGTGATCGCCGCCAGCCGGACGCCACCCGCGCGCTGGCGTTCGATGTATGCGCGCATGCGCAGCATGACTTCTTCGCGCGATGGCGGCACCGCACGCCTCAATGCGGCATCGATGCGCGCGAGTGCGTAAGGATCGTGATAGGCGAGCCGACCCAGCATCACGCCATCGACGTGATGCAGGTGCCCTTGTGCAGCATCCGATCCGTCGATTCCGCCGTTGATAACGACCGTCAACGCGGGGAATTCGCGTTTCAGGCGATGGACCCGCGCGTAATTGAGCGGGGGCACCTCGCGGTTCTGCTTCGGCGAAAGGCCCTGCAACCATGCCTTGCGCGCGTGCACGATCAACACCTGCACGCCGGCGTCGGCCATGCATGCGGCAAAAGCGAACAAGTCGCGATCGTCATCCTGGTCGTCCACCCCGATCCGGCACTTCACCGTCACCGGCACGCGCACTGCCTCGCGCATCGCCCGCACGCACTCGGCGACCAGCGCGGGCTCACGCATCAGGCACGCACCGAAGCGGCCGGATTGCACGCGATCGGATGGACACCCGACATTGAGGTTGACCTCGTCGTACCCGGCCGCTTCGCCGAGGCGAGCCGCCCGCGCCAGTTCGCGCGGCTCGGCACCGCCTACCTGCAAGGCAACGGGATGCTCTTCGGCGTTGTGCGCCAGCAGGCGCCCGGGATCGCCGTGCGCAAGCGCTGCGGCCGTCACCATTTCGGTGTACAGGCGCGCGCCCGGGCCGAGCAGGCGATGGAAGTACCGGCAGTGCATGTCGGTCCAGTCCATCATCGGCGCAACACACAGGCGCCACGCGTTCGCGTTCGTCGATTGCATGCGCGAATGATAAAGCCGCAGGCCGCGCCAACCCAGCAAATGCTTAACACGCCGTCGCCTAGACTCGTGCGTCGCCCCGGAAAAAAGCCACGATGAAAGCGTCCATGCCGATCTGTGTCGCCCTGGCCAGCGTGGCCTTGGCGGCGTGCCAGCAGCCGCCCGCACCGGTCCCGTCTTCCGCGCCGGAAGCCAGCGCATCGACCCCGGTGATCCCGGCACCCGCCAGCGCGGCCGCCCCCGCTTCGGCGAGCACGGCACCCGTGCCGGGCGACCATGCCGCCACCAAGCACTACAAGATCGTGGTCAATCTGCCGACGTTGCCCGCCGACGCCAAACCGCTGAGCGAGGCGATGCGCACCACCGCCGACAACGCCAAGCGCGATTTCGTGCAGGCGCTGCCCGACCCGACAACCCTTCCCGAATTCGCCAACCGGCAATTCGAATTGCTGCTGGATTTCAAGGTCGCGGCACAAACCCCGGCCTTCATCAGCGTACGCGAATCCGGCAGCTCGGACACCGGCGGCGCGCACCCGAATCCGGTGCAGGCGACATTCGTGTTCGATCGCAAGGCCGGCAAGCTGATTGCACTGGATGACCTGTTCGCCGATCCCGACGCCGCACGCAAGGCACTGGCCAATTTCGCCCACGACACGCTCCTGAAAAAGCTGATGGCGGACGCGCCCAAACCGGGCGAAGGCTCGCCCGAAGCGCTTCGCGAATGGAAATCCAACATGCTGCAGATGCTGGATGGCGGCACCAAGCCCACCACGGTGAACTACTCCGTGTTCGTGGTGCAGGCGGGCGCCAACCCGAACGCGCCCAGCCCCGGGCTCACGCTGATCTTCCCGCCGTACCAGGTCGCGGCCTACGTGTACGGCACGCAAACGGTGGACGTTCCGGCGAGCACCTTCGCGAAGTTCCTGAAACCGGCGTACCAGGGCGACTTCGCCGCGCAATGAGTCGGCAGTCCGCGGACTGACTTTCGGCCCATCCCGCGGGGTATCGAGCGTGCTAGCGTGCATGCATCGCCCCGGGAGACCCTGCCATGAGCCAACGCACCCTCGCCGCCGTTGCGGCGTTCGTCCTGTCCGCGCCCGTCGCATTCGCCGCGCCGCCATCGTCCGCCAAACCCGACCTGCGCCCCGACAAGCCGCCGGTGCCACCGCCCGCGTGGGTCGCGCAGAGCAACCGCTACGCGCAGGCGTTGCTGACGACCCTGGCCGAATTCAACCCGGAGTTCGCTTCGCAATTCGGGCTGCCGGGATACGACGACAAGGTCGTCGACCTGAAACCGAACGTCGACGTGCGTTCGCGCGCAGCCTTGACCAGGGCGCGCGACACCTTGCAGGGCGACCTGGCCAGGACCACCGACGCGAACGTCCGCGAGGACCTGGAAATCATGATCCGCGCGGCGGACCGCTTCATCGAAAGCAGCAAGTTGCAGGACCAGTACATGCTGCCCTACACCGACGTTGGCCAGACGATCTTCCAGGGCGAGTTCACCCTCTTGCAGGACCAGGTCGCGGCCGCGCGCCGGCCGCATGCGCTGGCCCGCCTGAAGTGCTACGTCGGCATGGCGCCCGGCTGCACGCCGGTCACGAAAGAGGCCGAAGCCCTGTTCGAAGCCAGGGCCGGCAACAAGAAATTGCTGGGCCCGTACAAGGCCGAGGTGGAACAGAACCTCGCCAACACCCAGCGCTACGTCGACGGCATCCGCAAGCTTTACGCGAAGTACAAGATCGACGGCGCCGGCCCTGCACTGGACACACTGCAGAAACAACTGGACGGCTACAGCGCGTGGGTGAAATCGACCGTGTTGCCGCGCGCGCGCACCGACGCGCGCCTGCCCGAGCCGATCTACGCGGACAACCTGAAGAACGTCGGCATCGACATCCCGCCGCAGGAACTGATCAGGCAGGCCGAACAGTCCTTCATGGAAATCCAGTCGGAGATGGAAACGCTGGCGCCCTACGTCGCCAAGGCGGAAGGCTTCGCGCCCACCACCGACTACCGCACGGTCATCAAGGATCTCAAGAAGCAGCAGCTCGACCGCAACAACATCGAGCCGTACTACCAGACTGTGATCGACAAGATCGAGGCAATCATCCGCGACCAGCACATCGTCACGTTGCCCAAGCGCAAGATGATCATGCGGCTGGCGTCCGAGGCCGAGAGCGCCGCGCAACCCGCGCCGCACATGGATCCGCCGCCGCTGATCAACAATCACGGCGAACGCGGACAGTTCGTGCT
>DATEKI010000288.1:0-5550 GCA_035277545.1 Rhodanobacteraceae bacterium
CTCGATGGTTTTTTCGGTCGCGAGGCGATGCCGGATCAGGTCGGCAATGCTGCCGAGCTTGAGCCCGTGTTTCGCGGCGAAGGCTTCGAGATCCGGACGCCGCGCCATCGAGCCATCCTCGCGCAGGATCTCCACCAGCACCCCGGCGGGCGTGCACCCGGCCAGTGCAGCCAGATCCGCCGCGGCTTCGGTGTGGCCGGCGCGCGTCAGCACGCCGCCGGGTTGCGCTTCCAGCGGAAACACGTGCCCGGGTTGCACCAGGTCGGAAGCTTTCGCATCCGCCGCCACCGCGACCTGGATCGTGCGCGCACGGTCATGCGCGGAGATGCCCGTGGTGACGCCGCTCGCGGCTTCGATCGAGACGGTGAAATTGGTGTGGTACGCCGAGCCGTTGTCGCGCACCATCGGTTGCAGGCCGAGGCGACCGCAACGCGCCCGATCGAGCGCGAGGCAGATCAGGCCGCGCCCTTCGCGCGCCATGAAGTTGATGTCTTCCGCACGCACCTTGCCGGCGGCCATGATCAGGTCGCCCTCGTTCTCGCGGTCCTCGTCGTCCAGCATCACCACCATGCGGCCGGCGGCGATCTCGTCCAGCAGTTCGGGTATGGCGGAAAAACTCATCGGAGAACGCTCTTGTCGAAAGTCGGACACGGATGTCCGTTCTTTGATCTACGCGATCATGGACGATCGCAGGAATGAAGCCGTTCGACGTAACGCGCCAGCATATCGATCTCGAGGTTCACGCGGTCGCCCACGTGGCGGTCGCGGAAAGTGGTGTGTTCCACCGTATGCGGAATAAGGTTGACCTCGAATCCACTGCCGTCAACGGCGTTGACGGTCAGGCTGACGCCATCCACGCACACCGAGCCCTTGGCCGCGATGTAGCGCATCAACGCATGCGGCGCCGCGATGCGCCAACGCTGCGAACGCGCATCGGATTCGATCGCCGTAATCGTGCCGGTGCCATCGACGTGGCCCGAAACGAGGTGACCACCCAAACGGTCGGACAACCGCAACGCCTTTTCCAGATTCACGCGATCGCCGACGCTCAGACCGCCCAGCGTGGTCAGGCCGAGGCTTTCGTTCGAAACGTCGAATGCCAGCATGTCGCCCTCGCGCTCGGTCACGGTCAGGCAACAACCCGACACCGCGATGCTGTCGCCGAGCGCAACATCGGACGCGTCGAATTCCGGCGCCACGACGCTGAAACGCAAATCGCCACCGCGCGCCTCGCTGCGCGTGACGCGGCCGGTCGACTGGATGATGCCGGTGAACATCAGCGCGCCTCCGAAAACGGGGCGGCGATTCCGCAAACAATGGACATGAACGTTCTCCGCGTGGCGAATGGCGAGAACGCCCCAAGGCATGAGGCCGGCGCGCAAGGCGCCGAACCGTCTTCGCTTCATCCGGACTTTCCGGCAGCGATGGCCTGCTGCCGACCGTCGGCTCCGGCATTCGACCGGATCTGCTGACCTTTCGCGGCTGCGAAAGCGCTCGCGGGCTTGCCCATCACTCTGTCGAAGCGTGTGCCTACCGCCGGTGGGGAATCGCACCCCGCCCTGAAGACGTTGCCGGCTGCGAAGCCGGCGCGCGCATTCTAGCATCGCCCGCCGCCGCGGCGCAGTTCAACGTCCGCACGCCTGCCCGGTCCTGCGGCGGTAATCGCGCAGCACTTCGTCCATGACCGCCGTGGTGCGGACTGCGGTTTCGGCGGTGGACGGGCAGGCGCCGGGTTCCCCGCGCAGCTCGCGCACGATCGATTCGATCAGCGGTTGCTGGATGTGCAAGGGGTTCTCGACGTGGAACTCGCACACGCCGGTGGCGTTTTCCAGCCGGATCGGTCCGTCGCCGAACGTGGCAAAGGACAATTGCCCCGCATCGCCGATCACTTCGATGCAGTCCTGCCGCTGCAGGCCGTCGAAAATCCACAGGCCGGTGCCCGGCATGCCATTGCCGAACACGAACGACATCGCGACGCCGTCTTCGGCCGCGTAGCTTCCGCGTTGATTGCTGGCATGACCGTTGGCGCGGACGATGGGGCCGAACAACCAGTCGAGGATGTCCAGCGTGTGGCAGCCGACATCCACGAACAGGCCGCCACCGGAAATCTCCGGACGCACGTGCCAGTGCACTCCTTGCGGGTCGTCATGGCGCGGATCGTGCGGCTTCGCGTAGACCGCGTGCACGGCGCGCGGTTCACCGATGGCCCGCTCGTCGAACAACAGCCCACGCACCTTGGCGAAACGCGGCAACGCGCGCCGGTAGTAGGCGACGAAAACCGGTACGCGCGCCGCGCGGCCGGCATCGATGATCGCCGTGCATTCGCCGGCGTCCATCGCCATGGGCTTCTCCACGTACACCGGCTTGCCCGCGGCGATGCCCATCAGCGCGTAGTGCTTGTGCGTCGAAGGTGGCGTCGCCACGTACACCGCGTCGACTTCCGCATCGGCGACCAGCGCAGCCGCATCGTCGTACCAGCGCGGCACGCCGTGGCGCTGCGCATAATCGCGCGCCTTGACGGCATCCCGACGCATCACCGCAACCAGGGCGGAATGCGCGGCCTTCCGGAAGGCCGGCCCGCTCTTCACTTCGGTGACGTTGCCGCAGCCGATGATGCCCCAGCGTATGTCGCGATCCGCGGGCTCCATCGCATCACGGCCTGAGCAGCACGCGCTGGTCGTGCCCGATCGCACGCCGGTCGACGACGCGCCAGTCGCGGCGATCCGTCATCCCACTGATTGCCGGCAGGTGCAGGAGGGGTCGTGCGCTGTCGCCCAGAAGGGTTGGCGCGACATACAACAGCAATTCGTCCACGAGCCCTTGTTCGAACAGCGCGCCGCACAATGTCGGACCGGCTTCGACCTGCAATTCGTTGACGTGGCGTTCCGCAAGCAGCCGCAATGTCGCAGCAAGGTCGACGCGACCTTTCGCGTCGACGGGCACCGCGGCAAGTTCGACGCGCCGGTAACGATCATCCTTCGGTCGCACGCCTGGCGCATGCAACACCAGCGTCGGCGCGCTTCCTTCGAGCAGATGCGCGCCGGCTTCCATCGCGTCCAGTCGCGCGTCCAGCACCACGCGCAGCGGCGTGGAACCTTCCGCGGCAACACCATCCCCATCCCGGCCTTGAAGGGAAAGTGGAAGCGCGGAATGGTCGCCTTGGTGCAAGCCCTCCCCTTCAAGGGGAGGGTTTGGGCGGGGATGGGGTTCGCTGTCACGAAGCCGCACCGTCAAACGCGGATCGTCCGCACGCGCGGTACCGGCGCCGGTCAGGATCGCGGAACTGCGTGCGCGCCAGCGCTGCACGTCGGCACGCGCGGCTTCGCCCGTGATCCATTTCGATTCGCCGTTGGCAAGGGCCGTGCGGCCATCCAGGCTCATCGCCAGTTTCACGCGCACCCAGGGCCGGCCGCGTTCGAAGCGCGAGAAAAACCCGCGGTTCAGTTCGCGCGCGGCCTCGCGCATCAAACCGCATTCGACATCGATGCCCACTCCGCGCATGCGCCGGATTCCCGCGCCGGCCACTTTCGGGTTGGGGTCATCGGATGCGAAAACCACGCGCGCGATGCCCGCCTCGATCAACGCATCCGCGCACGGCGGCGTGCGGCCTTGATGCGAGCATGGTTCGAGGGTCACGTAGGCGGTCGCCCCACGCGCATGTTCGCCCGCTGCACGCAACGCGAACACTTCAGCATGCGGTTCGCCGGCGCGCTGGTGCCAGCCTTCACCCATGATTTCCCCATTCCGCGCGATCACGCAGCCGACGCGCGGATTGGGCTGGGTCGTGAAGAGGCCGCGTTCGGCCAGGCGCAGCGCGCGCGCCATCAGGGCATGGTCGATGGCCGAGAAACCAGGACCCGGCTGCGCCATCAAGGCTTCTTCTTGTCGTTCGGCTTTCCGAACGGCACCACCGCGCCGCCGATCAGCGGCAACTGGCTGTCGCTGGGCGGCAGTTCGTGCTCCAAGCGATCGAGTTCCTCGCGAAAATCGGCGACGTCCTCGAACGAGCGGTACACCGACGCGTAACGCACGTAGCCGACGTGGTCGAGCTTGCGCAATTCCGCCATCACCAGGTCGCCGATCCGGCGCGACGGCAACTCGCGCTCGGTGGACACACGCAACTGCCGCACCACCGCACGCACGGCCGCCTCGATGCGATCCTCGGTCACCGGCCGCTTGTGCAGCGCGCGATCGAAGCCGTTGCGCAGCTTGCGCGCGTCGAATGCCTCGCGCCGGCCATCACCCTTGATGATCGCGGGCAGCTTCAGCTCCACCGTCTCCACTGTCGAAAACCGCTCGCCGCACGACGGGCATTCGCGGCGTCGGCGGATGGTCGAACCTTCCTCCGAAACGCGCGAGTCGATCACGCGGGTGTCGATGTTCTGGCAGAACGGACAATGCATGGCGTAGGGCGGGTTTCAACCCGCCGATGTTGGATGGCGGGTCAAGACCCACCCAACAAGCGTGCGATCACGCATAAACCGGGAACTTCGCGCACTGCGCATTCACCAGCGCGCGCACGTTGTCGATGACCTTGTCGTCGTTCGGCGCATCCAGCACGTCGGCGACCCAGCCGGCGAGTTCGACGCAGTCCGCTTCCTTGTAGCCGCGCGTGGTCACGGCCGGCGTACCGATGCGCAAGCCCGAGGTCACGAAAGGCTTTTGCGGATCGTTCGGCACCGCGTTCTTGTTGACGGTGATGTGCGCCTTGCCCAGCGCGGCTTCCGCATCCTTGCCGGTGATCGGCTTGCCGATCAGGTCGACCAGGAACAGGTGATCCTCGGTGCCGCCGGAAACGATCTTGTAGCCGCGTCCGATCAACGTCTTCGCCATCGCCTTGGCGTTCTTCACCACCTGCTGCTGATAGGTCTTGAACGAAGGCTCCAGCGCTTCCTTGAAGGCCACGGCCTTGGCCGCGATCACGTGCATCAGCGGGCCGCCTTGCAGACCGGGAAACACGATGGACTGCAGTTTCTTGACGATGTCCTCGGCGTGTTCGCCCATCGCCGAATTTTTCGCGACGATCAGACCCCCGCGCGGACCGCGCAGCGTCTTGTGGGTCGTCGAGGTCACCACGTGCGCGTGCGGCAGTGGCGACGGATACACGCCCGCAGCCACCAGCCCCGCCACGTGCGCCATGTCCACGAACAGGTAGGCGCCGACCTTGTCCGCGATCTTGCGGAAGCGCGCCCAGTCCATGATCTGCGAATACGCGCTGAACCCGGCAACGATCATCCTGGGCTTGTGCTCGAGGGCCAGTTTTTCGACCGCGTCGTAATCGACCAGGCCTTCGTCGTTCACGCCGTACTGCACGGCGTTGAAGAGCTTGCCGGACAGGTTCGGCTTGGCGCCGTGGGTCAGATGTCCGCCGTGCGCCAGCGACATCCCGAGGATGGTGTCGCCCGGCTGCAGCAGCGCGAAATAGACGGCCTGGTTCGCCTGCGAACCCGAATGCGGCTGCACGTTGGCGTAGTCGCAATCGAACAATTGTTTCAAGCGCTCGATCGCCAACGCTTCGGCCACGTCCACGTACTGGCAGCCGCCGTAGTA
>DATEKI010000289.1:0-5602 GCA_035277545.1 Rhodanobacteraceae bacterium
CGTGATCGACATGGAACACATGTTCGCGCTGCTGGACGAACACGCCGAGGTCCGGGACGCGCCCGGCGCCAAGCCGCTCGCAACCCATGGCGGCGAGGTGCGGTTCGAGCACGTGTCGTTCCGCTACAACCCCGATCGCGCTATCCTCGACGACATCGACTTCACCATTCCGCCCGGCAAGACGCTGGCGGTGGTCGGCGAAACCGGCGCGGGCAAATCCACCCTTTCGCGCCTGCTGTTCCGCTTCTACGACGTCACCGGCGGCCGCATCACGATCGATGGGCAGGACATCCGCGACGTGACCCAGGAATCGCTGCGTGCAGCGATCGGCATCGTCCCGCAGGACACGGTGCTGTTCAACGACACCATCTACTACAACATCGCCTACGGACGCACCGGCGCAAGTCGCGGTGAGGTGGAAGCCGCCGCGCGCGCCGCACACATCCATGATTTCGTCTTGAGCCTGCCGCAGGGCTACGAAACCACGGTCGGCGAACGCGGCCTGAAACTCTCGGGCGGCGAGAAGCAGCGCGTTGCGATCGCGCGCGCCCTGTTGAAGCGCCCCGCGATCCTCGTGTTCGACGAGGCCACCAGCGCGCTCGACACGCGCACGGAAAAGATCATCCAGGCCGAGCTGGCCGAAATCGCGCGCGGTCGCACTACCCTGATCGTCGCGCACCGGCTTTCCACCATCGTCGATGCCGACCAGATCCTGGTGCTGGATCGCGGCCGCGTGGTCGAGCGCGGCACCCACGCCGGACTGCTTGCGCAAGGCGGGCGCTACGCCGCGCTGTGGGCCCTGCAGGCCAGGCAGCCCACGGAATCCCTGCCCGCCTGACGGCCCATCGTGCCAAGGGCGGCGACCGCCTCCGGCCGACTTCCCGCGTTTGCTGTAACCAATGTTTACGTCCCGACACGCGTCCGGGCGGGCCCCGATGCGTAAACTGGCACACGTGTTGCAACGGCCGCTGCAAGGGCATTGACGTGCCGCGGCCATCGCCGTCGGACCCGGAGACTATGCCGCCATGCAAGGTAACCAGGACATGACATTCGATTCGGAACAGATTGCGGCGAACGCGCCGCGCACTACCGCTGCCGGCCTGGAAGCGTGGTTGTCGGGCGTGCACGCCGATGCGCCGCGGGCCGACGCCGCTCCGTCCGAAGACGTGCAGCTCGAAGACGGAATGCCGGAGCTTGAGCTTGCCGAGGTACCGGAGCCGCCGCAGCCCGGGATCATCGAGCCGGCCGAAGTCGGTCCGGTCAACGCGGCCGAAGCGCTGGCGCTGGCACTCGCGAGTGGCACCTTCTCCAGCCCGCGCAAACTGACAGGGCCGGACGGTGCGGAACTCGTGGTCGATCCCGAACAGAACGCCTACCATTTCGAATCCACTTCATTGAAGCCGCTCGCCGCGCTGCTCGAGCAGCCCGCCAGCGCGTGGACGCCAATCTATTCCGAAGCGCTCAAGGCCGCGCGCCTCGCCAACCCCGCGCAACCGCTGGGACGCCTGCGCTGGTATGCGGGCCTGGTCGCCACGCCCGGCATCCTCGGCCGCAAACTGATTCGCAGCGAGCGTTACAAGCTGTCGCGCTGGCCCGAAACCGAGCGCGAGTTCCCCAAGCATTTCCGGCTTGCCAAGGAGATGGTGAAGGACTACGCCACGGTCGATGAAATCGCCGCGGCTTCGGGCATGCCGCACGAAGAAGTGGTCGATTACTTCAACGCCTGTTTCGCCGACGGGCGCCTTGAAGTGCCGCCCAAGGCACAGGAAGACGACTCGGCACAGCAAGGCTCCCGCCGCGGACGCCTGATGGCGCGCCTCAACAAGCCGCTGTTCGCCCGCTGACCTGTAGTCGCCCGAGCCTCGTCGAAAAGCCGCGCGGAGTCCTCCGCGCGGCTTCTTCATTTGACGTGGATCGTGATCTTCTTCGACGCCACCGGAGGATCGAACGGCACGTGGTTGGCATCGCCAAGTTCGAGCTGCAGCGTGTGCGTGCCGGGTGACAGGTGCAGCACGGTTTCCGTCTGCCCGCCGCCGAAGTGCTTGTGGTGTCCGTCATTCGGAATGGGCTCGCCGGCCGGCGGCAGCGTCGCGACATCAATCAGCAGGTGATGGTGTCCCGTCTCCTTCTTCTCGACGCCGGCCGGCGCCACGCCCATGCCCGACAGGCCGAACCGCACGGTGACCTCGCGACCCACCATCGCACCATCGACGGGGCTGATGATGTACACGCGCGCACCGGTGGGTGCCTTGCGGACCGGAAGCGCGGGGCTGGCCGCGAACGCGAGCGCGGCGACACCCGAAAGAACGAAACCGACCCAAAGTCTGCGCATGATGCGACTCCTCGAACACGGGTACCCGATCATACCGCGTCGGACCCGCGTTCCAGCCGGATCGACCGCAGGCGCAGCGCATTCGACACCACCGAGACCGACGACAGGCTCATCGCGAGCGCCGCGATCATCGGCGACAGTACGATCCCGAACGCCGGGTACAGCACGCCCGCAGCGATCGGCACGCCGATCGCGTTGTAGACGAACGCGAAAAACAGGTTCTGGTGGATGTTGCGCACCGTTGCGCGCGACAGGGTCCGCGCGCGCGCAATGCCGGAAAGCTCGCCACGCACCAGCGTGACCGGCGCGCTTTCCAGCGCGACATCCGCGCCCGCGCCCATCGCGATGCCGATGTCAGCCGCGGCCAGCGCCGGCGCATCGTTGATGCCGTCGCCTGCCATCGCGACGACGCACCCTTCCCGCTTCAACGCCGCGACCACCTCGGCCTTGTCCGCGGGAGACACGTCGGCATGCACCTCCTTGATGCCCAGCTTTTTCGCCACGGCCGTTGCCGTGGTGGCGTTGTCACCGCTCAGCATCACGATGCGCATGCCTTCCTCGCGCAGCGCAGCCAGCGCGGCCGGCGTGTCGTCCTTGATGCGATCGGCGATCGCCAGCAGCGCGGCCACTTCGCCGTCGACGGCCATGAACATCACGGTCGCGCCTTCGCTGCGCAGCGCGTCGGCCTTCTTGTGCATGGTTTCATCAGGGTACGCGCCGACTTCGTCCAGCAGCTTCGCGTTGCCGACCGCCACGACGCGACCATCCACGCGGCCGCTGACGCCGCGTCCAACCAGCGCCCTGAAATCCTCGACGTCCGGGATCGCGATGCCGCGCGCTTCGGCGGCCGTCACGATCGCGCGCGCCAGCGGATGCTCGCTCGGGCGCTCCAGCGCCGCGGCCAGTGCCAGCGCCTGTTCGTCGCCGATTCCGCCGAACGTTTCCACGTTGCGCAGCGACGGCTTGCCCTCGGTCAGCGTGCCGGTCTTGTCGACCAGCAGCACGTCCGCATTGCGCAGGGTTTCGATCGCGGTGGCATCGCGGAACAGCACGCCCAGGTGCGCGCCGCGCCCGCTCGCGACCATGATCGAGATCGGCGTCGCCAGGCCCAGCGCACACGGGCACGCGATGATCAGTACCGACACCGCGGCGATCAGCGCGTGCGCGGCTTTCGGCTCCGGCCCAACCGCGGCCCACGCGACGAATGCCAGCACGGCCACCGCGACCACGGCCGGCACGAACCACGCGGCCACGCGATCGGCCACGCGCTGCAGCGGCGCCTTGCTGCGCTGCGCCTGAGCAACCAGTGCGACGATCCGCGACAACATCGTGTCGGCACCGACCTTTTCGGCGCGCATGGTCAGCGCACCATCCTGATTGACGGTGCCGCCGGTGACGTTGTCGTCCCTGGACTTGGCGACAGGCATCGATTCGCCGGTCAGCATCGATTCGTCGACGTGACTCGTACCGTCGATGACCACGCCGTCCACCGGAACCTTTTCGCCCGGGCGTACCCGCAACGTGTCGCCGGTTTGGACTTCATCCAGCGGCACGTCGGATTCGCTGCCATCCGCGGCGATGCGGCGTGCGGTCTTGGGCGCCAGATCCAGTAATGCGCGCAGGGCGGAACCGGTGCGTTTGCGCGCGCGCAGTTCCAGCCAGTCGCCCAGCGTCACCAGCGTGACGATGACCGCAGCCGATTCGAAGTACACACCGACGCGGCCGTGCGTGTCCTGGAAACCCGCCGGGAACAGACCCGGCAGCAGGAACGCGACCGCGCTGTACAGCCACGCCACGCCGGTGCCCAGCGCGATCAGGGTGTACATGTTGGGCGACCATGGTTTCAGCGATCGCCAGCCACGCACGAAGAACGATGCGCCGCCCCACAGCACCACGATCGTCGCCAGCACCGCCTCGATCCAGCCGGCGATTGCGTCCCACGGCGACGGCAATTGCCAACCGAACAGGTGCGGTCCCATCGCCAGCGCGAACACCGGAATCGTGAGCACGACCAGCGTCCAGAAGCGGCGCGTCAACGTGCGCAGCTCGCCGCCATCGTCCTGGTCGGCGCTCGGCAGCACCGGCTCGAGCGCCATGCCGCACTTCGGGCAGTGGCCCGGACCGATCTGCCGGATTTCCGGGTGCATCGGGCAGGTGTAAATGGTGCCCGCAGGTGCTTCCCGCGGCGCCGCCTGCGCGTGATCGTGACCGTGGTGGGCGTGATCATGTCCGGCGTGCGAGGGTTCATCCTTGGCCAGATACTTGCCCGGATCGGCCACGAATTTGTCGCGGCAGCCATCGCTGCAGAACCAGTAGCGCGTTCCGTCGTGGTCCACGTGGCGCGGCGACGTCCTGGCAACCTGCATGCCGCAGACGGGATCGATCGCATGTTCCGCGGCCTGGGCGGCCTGCGTGGCGTGCCCTTGGCAACAGGCGTGTTCGTGCGTGTTCATGCCTTGTCCTCCCCGCCCAATGCGCGCAGGATCGGGCAGTGTTCGAGCGCACCGTGGCCGGGGCACGCGTCGATGAGCTGCTTGAGTCCACGCTTCATCCGCTGCAATTCGCGGATGCGCTGCTCGACCTCGCCCAGCCGCGCTTCGGCGCGTTGCTTGACGGTTTTCACGCCGCGCTCGCGGTCGGTGGAAAGCGCCAGCAGTTCGCGGATTTCCTCCAGCGTGAAGCCGAGGTCCTTGGCGCGGCGGATGAAGCGCAGGCGCTCGACCACGTCGGGTCCGTAATCGCGATAGCCGGACGCGCGCCGCAGTGGCTTCGGCAAGAGGCCTTCGCGCTCGTAGTAGCGGATGGTGTCGATGCCGACACCGGCCCGGCGGGCGACGCCGCCGATGGTGATGTGTGGTGAGGTTTGCATGTCCATGCGCACAGTCTAAACCCTTGACTATGGTCCAGAGTCAAGGGTCTATATGATGCAAGGCGACGGGTCGCCCAGGGCGGCCCGTCGACGCTGGGCCAGTTGGGTCAGTGCGTGCTGGAAGCGGCTGCGGGGGCTGCAGGCGTCGCGGCTGGGGCCGGCGCCGACACGGCGCTTGCCGGCGCCATTCCATGTCCTTCCATGCCCGCGGCATGCGCGGTGAGCGACTGGTACTCGGCGGCGCTCATCCTGGGCTGCTTCTGCAGGTAGGCCACCATCGCCCAGATCGTGTGGTCATCGTGGGTCGCCCCCCAGGCCGGCATCGCGGTCATCTTCAGGCCATGCTTGATGATCCAGAACGCCTCGGCAGGATCAGGCGCGAACCGTGTGAGGTTCGGCGG
>DATEKI010000290.1:0-17893 GCA_035277545.1 Rhodanobacteraceae bacterium
GCGCCGGCAGCCTTGGGAAACAGGACCCGGCCAATCAATCCAGGCGCACGCGGATGCTGCAGGCGTTCGATGGCCCCGCCATTGAACACGTTCTCCAATTGCGGATACCAGGCGGGGCCGAGAAAGGCAAATGGCGCGATCAATGCGCCGGCGCTGACGCCGGTCACGATCTGGAACGGGGGCAGCGCGTGCGCCTTGTCCAGCCCCACCAATGCACCCGCGCCGAAAGCGCCACCGGCGCCGCCGCCCGACAGGACCAGGATGTTGAGTGGATCTTCGCCCGTCGCCTTGTGCAAGCCGCGCAAAAGGCTCGGCATCTCGCTCGCGAATCGATCCCGATCAACGGTGAGCAGCCGGATATCGGGGGCAAAACCTTCCGGTACCGCGCTGTTGATCAGCTCCGGTGGCAGTGGTTTGCGCGGCGTCAGCGCGCAACCGCTCAACGCGGTGGCGCAGAGCAGCAGGGCCAACCCGCACCACGGTGACAACGTCTTTGTGGGATACGCGAGCATTCGACGTGACGATGCTGCAGGGTGGGAAGCCATCAACCTTTGCGAATTGCACTTCGGTAAACCATTTCGCCCTTCATCGCAAAATCCACCTTGGGCGGCGACCCGGATATCGGCGATGGATCCGTTCTCCAGCAGAATCCCGGTCGCGCCAATCAAGGCATCGGGGACGCCGTCGACCACCCGACCGCACTCCGGCACCGCCACGTGTGCATCAGACCTTCCTTTCACCATCCTTGCCCTCCGCGTTACGGCCTCTCCCATCGCCGTCCGCAGAGAGCCGCGCGATCGGCAGATGCCAGCTGTGCTGGATCGCCATGTAACGCAATGCGAAGCACGCCACCATGCCCACGATCGCGGGCGCGATGGGGTGCAAGTGAAGGACGTGGCCGGCCGAGACGATTGCGGCGCACGCGAGCGCCGCGAGTGCGTACAGGTCCGAGCGCAGGACCACGGGAATTTCATTTGCCAGCACGTCGCGAACCATCCCGCCGCCGATGCCCGTCAGCATGCCGAGCAGCGCGGCCATCACGGGGTTGAGTCCGTAACCAAGCGCCTTTTCGGTGCCGGCCACGGCAAAAAACGCGAGGCCCACCGCATCCGACCATTGCACGGGATGGTTGAGCCTGGCGATGAGCGGGTAGCGGAAGAACACGATCAATCCCGCGAGCACCGACACGCCGAGATAGATCCAATTCGATACCGCCGCCGGGGGCACGGCACCGATCAGCAAGTCGCGGGTGATTCCGCCGGCATTGCCCGCTGCAAAGGCGAGGACCAGCACGCCGAAAACGTCCATCCGGCGGCGGGCCGCCGTGGTTGCGCCGCTGATCGCAAACACGAACGTGCCGCCGAGATCCAGTACGTGCGTCAACAGTTGGTGCATGGCTCGCGCCTCCTCATGGCGGGGAGTCTACACAGCGTGTCGATCAGGCACGATCCTTCGCGTGCGACAACCATGCGCATGATGCAACGACCAGCGTCTCGACCCCGGTTTCGAGCGTCGGGTGCAGCACCGGCAGGAAGCGCGGGTTGTGGTTGGTTGGCAGGTCGTTGAGCTTGTTCGCCGCCTTGGCCTTCGCGTACACGTCGGGATCGGTGCCGCCGACGAACCAGAACACCGAAGGCACGCCCCACTCGGAACCGAACGAGCCGAAATCCTCGCTGGCCGACGCCGGCCCGGTTTGCCGGATGCGGTCGGCCGGGAAGTGATTGCGGAATGCATCGACGACACGCTGGGTCGCCGCTGCGTCATTCGTTGCCAGCGGATAGCGGTCGAGAGGCGTGATCTCCGGTGGCTTGGGCGCACCCGACGCCGCGGCCTCGGCGTTGACGATGCGCGTGATCGCGGCCAGTACGCGCTTGCGCACGCCTTCGTCGAAGGTGCGCACGTTGAGCTTGATGATGGCCTCGTCGGGAATGACGTTTTCCTTGGTGCCGGCCTGCAACGCGCCGACGGTGACCACCGCGGATTCGGCGGCGGCGATCTCGCGCGAGACGATGGTCTGCAGCCGCAGCACCACGGATGCCGCCATCACCACCGGATCGATGCTGGCCTGCGGCATCGAACCGTGCGCGCCGCGCCCGAACAGGCGGATCTGGAAGCTGTCGGCCGCCGAGGTGATGGCGCCGGTGCGCCCGGCGACCATCCCGGCGGGCCCGACCATCACGTGCTGGCCGAGGATCACGTCGGGCTTGGGGAAACGCCTGAACAAGCCGTCGTCGATCATGGCCTGTGCACCCGCAGCGGTTTCTTCGGCCGGCTGGAACACCGCCATCAGCGTGCCGTGCCACGCGTCGCGCGCCTGCGCCAGCAGGTTCGTCGCACCCGCGAGCCAGGTGACGTGCATGTCGTGGCCGCAGGCGTGCATCACCGGCACGCTCGCGCCATCGGCATCGGTCGCCGTGACCTTGCTGGCGTAAGCCACGCCGGTCGCTTCCTCGACCGGCAGCGCATCCATGTCGGCGCGCAGCATTACGGTGGGGCCGTCGCCGTTCTTCAACAGTCCGACCACGCCGGTCTTGCCGACGCCGGTGGTGACTTCATAGCCGGCCGCACGCAGCCGGTCCGCCGCAAGCCCCGCGGTGCGCGTTTCCTGCATCGACAATTCCGGGTGTGCATGGATGTCCTTGTACAGCGATTCCAGATCCGGCAGCACGCCAGGCACCTTGGTCAGCACGGAATCCGACGGGTCGGCCTGCTTCGCGTTCATGGATGTCTCCTCACGGCATGTTGAACATCGCCATTGGTGCCGGATTGCGCGGCAGCACGCACCGGTCGCGTGGCACCGGACTCACGCCAGCGTTTCGATCTCGATTTCCGTGCGCGTCATCAGCTTGTGGATCGGGCAGGCACCGGCCGCGCGCGCCAGCGCTGCGCGATCTTCATCGCTCAGCGGCCCGTGGAATTGCATCCGCACACGCAGGCGGTACTTGCCCTTGCGTTCCTCGCTGTCGTCGCGTTCCACGTGCGACTCCACGCGTTCTAGGGGGATGTCGTGGCGCTTGGCGTACCAGGTCGCGGTTTGCGCCTTGCAGGCGGCCAGTGCCGCATCGAAGTAGTCGTGCGGGCTGGGCGCGGAATCGCTGCCGCCCGATTCCGGCCCCACGTCCGAGCGGAAGGTATGCGTCCGGATGCGCAGCACCTGCGGATAGTCACCCGCGCGTTCGGTGCCGCAATCCACGACGTTGGGTGTCATTTCGCTCACGGTGTTCTCCTCCTGCCATGGGATGCCCGGCCAGCACGAGTCGGTACCCGGGCGGCGCAAAACGGGGAGTCTACGCTTTTGCGTGTTGACGCAGGGATGAAGGACGGATTTGACGCCGTACACACCTTGCTTACATTTGCTCCGGTGTCATCAGGGCTTGAATGAAGAGCGGGCTTGTCGCTCTATACGCAGGGATCACATTCGCTTTGCTGTAATCGGAACTTGCCGCCCGGTTCACGGTATACATTGGTCGCATCGCGCAGGGCACTTTGATCGGGAGATTGGTCGTGGCCATCCTGTCCGCCGGCAAAGCCGCTCCCGACTTCACCCTGCATTCGACGCCCGACCAGACCGTCTCGTTGTCGGAGTTTCGCGGCCGCTTCGTGATCCTTGCGTTCTATCCTGCCGACTGGAGCCCGGTCTGCGGCGACGAACTCGCGCTGTTCAACGAGTTGCTCGAAGAGTTCGGCAAATACGACGCGCAACTGCTCGCGATCTCGGTGGATGGCGCGTGGAGCCACGCCGCGTTCTCGCGCGATCGCAAATGCCACTTCCCGCTGCTGTCGGATTTCGAGCCGAAAGGCGCGGTGGCGCGTGCGTACGGCGTGTACGACGAGAAGGATGGCGTGGCCGGGCGTGCGTTGTTCGTGATCGATCGCGCCGGCGTGATCCGCTGGAGCTACCTGTCGCCGATGGGTGTCAATCCCGGCGCGGACGGCATCCTCAAGGCGCTCGAATCGATCAAGCCGGGAGCATCGGCTGGTGGCAAGTCGCCATGAACGACCGTCAAGCCCCCGACCTGGTGGTTCCCGTTTCCACCGCCGACCACATCCAGGGCCGCGCGGACGCCCCGGTGACGCTGGTGGAATACGGCGACTACCAGTGTCCTGCCTGCGGCATGGCCTATCCGGAACTGAAGCGCATCCAGCGTCAATTCGGATCGGATCTTCGTTTCGTGTTCCGCAATTTCCCGCTGGGCGAAGCGCACCCGCTGGCGCGTCCGGCGGCCGAGGTGGCCGAGGCCGCGGCATTGCAGCGCCAGTTCTGGCCGATGCACGACTGGCTCTACGAGAACCAGGAAGAATGGAGTGCCTACGGCGCCGAAGGACTGGAAGCGGGGTTGCGCGCCGTCGGGATCGACGAGGCCGCCGCGGCGCGCGCGATCCTCAAACCGGACATCGACCAGCGCATCCGTGCCGATTTCATGGGTGGCGTGCGCAGCGGCGTGAACGGCACCCCTGGGTTCTTCCTGAACGGTTATCGCCATGACGGCGACTTCCGGTCACTGGCAAGCCTGATTGCCCGGCTCGTCGAGCGGGCCTGAGCGCACGGCATCCACACGGGGTTTCCCGGGAGATTCGCCATGAAAGATGCATCCTCCAAATCCGAGGCGACGTCCCTCAAGCGCCGGCAACTGGCGGCGTTGACCACGCCCACCGACCTTGGCGCAAAAGCCACGCGTGACATCGCGGGCGCGATGAACGCGATCCTCGCGGATGTGTTCGCGTTGTATCTCAAGACCAAAAACTTCCACTGGCACATGAGCGGTCCGCACTTTCGCGATTACCACTTGTTGCTGGACGAGCAGGGTGGCCAGTTGTACGCGATGACCGATCCGATCGCCGAACGCGTGCGCAAGCTGGGCGGCACGACGCTGCGCTCGATTGGCCACATCGCGCGCCTGCAGCGGATCGACGACAACGACGCCGAGTACGTCGAGCCGGAGGACATGCTGGCCGAATTGCGCGAGGACAACGCCGCATTGGTCCATCGTCTGCGCGAAGCGCACAACGTCTGCGACGCACGCCACGATGTCGCCACCGCCAGCCTGATCGAGGAATGGATCGACGAAGGTGAACGGCGGGTGTGGTTCCTGTTCGAGGCCAGCCGTCGCGCGGATTCCACCGGCCGCTGAGCATCACGTTTCTCCGAGGCAGTTTTCGAACAATTCTTCGAAGGAGTGAGGAACATGTATCTGGGTAACCTGTCGGTCGCGCCGGGACTCTTCGCAATGGCCATGCTGGCTGCACCCGTCATGCCTGCGCACGCGGCCAGCGCCAATACCCTGGCCATCACACCCGGCAAGCTGCCGCGCATCGCCACCGTCGATCCGCGCTTCCAGTCCTACAACGTCGAAATGGCCGAAGTGGTCGGCGGCACGTTCTGGAAGCCGTACACGCCCGAAAGCATCGCGGCGATGAAGGCCGAGAAGGCAAGCAATGCCGCCGGCGGCGTCGTGGGTCAGAACAAGACCATGTTCGAGGCGCGCCCGCCCATCAATCTGGACAACGCGCGCCTGCGCAAGCTGGCTGCGGCGCTTGGACCCGCCTACGTGCGCGTCAGCGGCACCTGGGCGAACTCGGTGTATTTCGCCGACACCGTCACGCCACCCAAGACCGCGCCGAAGGGGTTCGAAGGCGTCCTGACCCGGGCCGACTGGAAGAACGTGTTCGCCTTCGCCCGCGCGGCGGATGCCAAGGTGGTCACCTCGTTCACGATCAGCGCCGGCGTGCGCAACAAGGAAGGCGTCTGGACACCCGTCGAGGCACGCAAGTTCGTCGACTACACGAAGTCCATCGGCGGCCACATCGCGGCGGCGGAATTCTTCAACGAGCCCGACATGCCGGTGTATGGCGGCGCGCCCAAGGGCTATACGGCGCAGGACTATGCGCGTGACTTCGCGGTGTTCCGAAAGTTCGCCAGGTCTGACGCACCGGACATGAAAATCGTCGGCCCGGGTTCGGTGGGCGAAGGCGTGCTGATGCCGCAGATGGCTGCCGGCCAGGGCCTGGCCGACGGGCTGGTCAAGACCACCGACATGCTGTCTGCGAAGCCCAATCCGAAGTTCGACATTTTCTCCTACCACTTCTACGGTGCGGCATCGATGCGCTGCACGGCAATGGGCGCGCAGACCACCGCCGAAGACGCGCTGTCGGAGCCTTGGCTCGCGCTGGCCGGCAAGAGCTGGGACTTCTACGTGAAGGGCCTGCGTGACCAGTTCGACCCCGGCAAGCCGGTGTGGATCACGGAAACCGCGGACGCCGCGTGTGGCGGCAATCCGTGGGCGGCGACGTTCCTCGACACCTTCCGCTACCTCGACCAGCATGCGCTACTCGCGCAACGGGGCGTGGCGGTGATCTTCCACAACACGCTGGCGTCCAGCGAATACGGCCTGCTCGACGCCAACACGTTCGAGCCGCGCCCGAATTACTGGGCGGCGTTGCTTTGGAACCGCCTGATGGGCACGACGGTGTTGAACGCCGGTGCCTCGCGCCCCGGCCTGCACGTGTACGCGCAATGCACGAAGGGCCACCCCGGTGGGGTGACCGTGCTCGCGATCAACAACAGCCGCACGGAGCCATCCACGCTTGACCTGCCCATGGCATCGCAACGCTACACCCTGAGCGCGGCCAGGCTGGAGGACACGCAAGTGCAACTCAACGGCCACGTGTTGGCCTTGGGGGCCGACAACGCGTTGCCGGCGTTGGACGGCGAGCCGACCAAGGCGGGCCATGTGTCGCTGGCACCGGCCACCATCAGTTTCTTTGCGATCGAGCGCGCCAGGAATCCGGCCTGCCACTGAGGAACCCCTCGCGCGATCGTCGCCACATGGAACGGGCGCAACGGGCTTCACTTCCAACCAACAGGAGCGACGAACATGATGTTTGACTGGGCGGGTTACAGAAAACAGGTGGCGCAACGCCTCGGTGACCTCGGGAAACTGAGCCCCGGCACGGTGCGCGGCTATCGTGAATTGGGCCAGGCCGGCGACCAGCACAACGTGCTTGGCCCCAAAATGCGCGAACTGATTGCAGTGGCCGTGGCCGTCACCCGGCAGTGCGATGGCTGTATTGCCGTGCATACCGATGCGGCACTCAAGCATGGTGCGACGCGTGAGGAGATCGCGGAAGCCCTGGGCGTGGCGGTGGCCGTCAATGCCGGTGCTGCCCTGATCTTTTCTTCAAGGGTCATGGATGCGGTGGCCGAGGGAAGTGCCGCCTAGCCGCGCGCGACAGGCCGACGTTTCGGATCGGGCGTGATTTGAACTCGATCGTTTGTCGTCCAACCGGGAGTGCTCATGACCACGTACAAAGTAGGTTATTTCGTCGGCAGTCTCGCCAAGGCTTCGATCAACCGGAAACTCGCGAAGGCACTGGTCAATCTCGCCCCGCCGACGCTGGAATTGGTCGAGATCCCGTTCAAGGATCTGCCGTTGTACAGCTACGACTACGACGCCGATTTCCCGGCGGTCGCGCGCGCGTTCAAGCAGGCGATCACCGACGTCGACGCGGTGTTGTTCGTGACGCCGGAGTACAACCGCACGATCCCGGGCGGGCTGAAGAACGCGATCGACTGGGCCAGCCGCCCGTGGGGCAGGAATTCGTTCGCCCGCAAACCTTCCGCGGTGATCGGCACTTCTCCCGGGCCCATCGGCACGGCCCTCGCGCAACAAAACCTCCGCAGCGTGCTGTGCTTTTGCAACTCGCCGCTGATGAACGTGATCGAGGCATACATCCAGTTCACGCCGGGCCTTATCACCGACGACGGCCAGGTCACGAACGATTCGACCGCCGAGTTCCTGCGCAACTACATGAAGGAGCTGCACTTGTTCATCGAACGCGTCCTGACCGTGCTGCCGAGGGGAAGCTGACCGGCACGAGGCCGTCGCCATGCACGGATGCCTTCACCCACCCGACGCATCATCCACCGCAAGGGGCAAACCATGTACGACGCCATGTTCAATCGACAGCGGGACTGGCTGATCCTGCTCGCGCGCATCCTGTTGATGATCCTGTACGTGACCGCGGGGTGGCAAAAACTGCTCGGTTTTTCCGGCACCGTCGGAGAAATGGCGGCGGTGGGCTTCCCGCTCCCCGCGGTCGTCGCCGTCATCGTCATCATCATCGAGTTGCTGGTAGGCATCGCGCTGGTGATCGGCGTATGGACACGACCGCTCGCCTTGCTGATGGCCGTGTACACGCTTGCCACTGCATTCATCGGCCATCACTACTGGACCATGACCGGCGCGGCGTATGGCGCGAACTTCATCAACTTCTACAAGAACGTCAGCATCGTCGGCGGCCTGTTGTTGTTGTGTGTCACGGGCGCCGGGAAATATTCGATCGACAGGAGCTGAATCGTGGAAACTTCGGATCCTCGTTGCCAAGGGTTGCAAGCCGGCCAGGTCGACGGTGCGCCGGCAGGTCAGCCGGATGATCCCGCGAATCCTTCGCGCCGCAGGTTGCTCGCGGGCCTGGTCGCCGCGTACACCGCCTCGCTGATTCCGTGGGCGCTGGCGGCGCCGGTGACCGATGCCGGGCACGGCGCATTCGTTGCGCTTTCCGCCATCCTTGCCGGCCGCAGGATGCTGAACGCCGAGCTTGGCCAGCGCCTGCACGCCGCGCTGGGCGGCAACGAACCGGGCTTCGACGCGGATTGCCAGGCGCTGCTGAAACTGATCGACGCACAGCAGATCGACCCGGCCAAACTGCAAAACGTGCTGGATGCCTCGCATTCCAACCTCGCGCCGTTGCCACGCAAGATCATGCGCGCGTGGTGCCTCGGCTTGGTGGGCGAGGGCGAGGCGACACGCTGCGTCGCCTACGAAAACGCGCTGGATGCGGTGATGGTGGCGGACGTGTTGAAGCCGCCGACGTACGCCTACGGCCCGTACGGAAGCTGGTCGAATCCGCCCCTTGCCAAGGGAGGCGACCATGGCAACGCCTGAATCGGCCGAGGTCGTCGTGATCGGTTCCGGCATCTGCGGTGCGCTGGCCGCACGCAAGCTGGCTATGCGTGGTGTAACGGTGCTGATCCTCGAAGCGGGCCCACGCATCGACCGCGGCCGCATTGTCGCGGCGTTCCGCAATTCGCCGCGCAAGGGGGACTGGATGTCGCCGTATCCGTACTCGCCGTGGGCGATGCAGCCGCAATACAAACCCAAGGACAACGGTTACCTGATCCAGGCCGGGCCCTACCCGTACCCCGCCGAATACATCCGCGTGGTCGGCGGCA
Organism: Rhodanobacteraceae bacterium; assembly: GCA_035277545.1. GTDB lineage: Bacteria > Pseudomonadota > Gammaproteobacteria > Xanthomonadales > Rhodanobacteraceae > 66-474. The sequence goes on from DATEKI010000290.1 coordinate 9,233, forward strand.
CCACGTGGCACTGGGCGGCGCAGGCGTGGCGGCTGGTGCCGAACGACGTGCGCATCAAGAGCCTGTACGGCGTCGGTGTCGATTGGCCGATGACGTACGAGGAACTCGATCCGTGGTACCAGGAAGCCGAGGAAATCCTGGGCGTGGCCGGCGCCGACGACACGGGCTCGCCGCGCAAGCATCCGTTTCCGATGGCGCCTGTCGCCGATCCGTGGTCCATGATCCGCTTCCGCGAACGACTGGCGCCGGCGTATCCGGTGGTCGCGAATACGGTGGCACGCAACAGCCGCAGCTACGGCGGGCGTCCCGCCTGCGTCGGCAACAATTCCTGCCAGCCGATCTGCCCGGTCAATGCGCAATATCTCGGCATCAACGCGGTCGAGGCCGCCGAAGCCGCGGGCGTCAAGGTGCGGGCCAATGCGGTCGTGTATCGCATCGAAGCCGATGCGAAGGGGCGCATTGCGGCCGTGCATTACTACGACCCGGACAAGACCAGCCATCGCGTCACCGGCAAGCAGTTCATCCTTGCGGCCAACGGCATCGAGAGTCCGAAGCTGCTGCTGTTGTCCACGAGCAGCAAGTATCCGAACGGCATCGCCAACAGCTCGGGCATGGTGGGCCGGCACCTGATGGACCATCCGAGCTCGTCCCTGACGTTCTATGCGGACGAGGAAATCTGGCTGGGGCGTGGACCGCAAAGCCCGAGCTCCATCAACACCATGCGCGACGGCGCATTCCGTTCGCAGCATGCGGCGTACCGGTTGGACTTCACCAACATCTCGCAGGTGCTGAGCGTCACCGAAGCGCTGATCGCCGAAGGCGTGTACGGCCCCGAGTTCGAAAAGCAGCTGCGCTGGCGCGCCGCGCGCCAGTGCAACGTCAAGAACGTGCTGGAAGTGCTGCCGAATCCGGACAACCGCATCACGCTGAGTTCCGAAAAGGATGCGCTGGGCATTCCGAAGCCCGTCGCGCACTATTCGATCGACGACTACACGCGGCGCGGCGCCGAACGCTCGAAGCAGGATTTCGCAAAGATCGCGGAATTGATGGGCGGTACCGGCCTGCGCTACAGCCCGGACGGCCAGTTCGCCAACAACCAGCACATCACCGGCACACTGCGCATGGGCAATGATCCCACACAGTTCGTCACCGACGGCTTCGGGCGCGCGCACGACCACGAGAACCTTTTCATGTGCGGCACCGGCGTCATGCCGACCGCGGCGACGATGAACTCGACCCTGACCGCGGTGGCGCTGGCCCTGCGCACCGCCGACCACATGCATCCGGCCAAATCATCAGCAGCTACAGCCGACGCGGACGTTGGAGGCATGACATGAATGCGCGCGCAGGCAAGGCGTCGTGCCTGATTGGATTGGCCGTGCTGTTGTTGGGGCTGCAAGCCTGTCTTGCCGCAACGCCTGCGAACGGGTCGGATGCCACGGAAGTCCAGCGCGGCCAGTACCTGGCGACGGCGAGCGATTGCGTGGCGTGCCATACCGCGCCTGGAGGCAAGCCCTATGCGGGCGGCCTCGCGACGATGACACCCATCGGCGCGGTCATCTCCACCAACATCACGCCTTCCAAAGAGGACGGCATTGGCAACTATACGGAGCAGCAGTTCGGCCGCGCCGTCCGCAAGGGCATTCGCGCCGACGGCTCGCACCTGTATCCCGTGATGCCGTACACGGAGTATTCGCGGCTCACCGATGCCGACGTGCAGGCGCTGTACGCGTACTTCATGCACGGGGTGCAGCCCGTCGACAGCAAGCCGCCTGCGACCCACCTGCCGTTTCCGTTCAACATCCGGATGTCCATGGCGGCCTGGAACCTGCTGTTCCTCGACAAGCATCCGTTCGAACCCGACCCGGCCAAGGGCGCGGAATGGAATCGCGGCGCCTACCTTGTGCGTGGCCCTGCGCATTGCGGCACCTGCCACACGCCGCGCAACCTGCTGATGGCATCCAAATCATCCGACGCGCTGGCGGGCGGCGTGGTCGGCACGTGGTTCGCGCCCAACATCACGCCCGACGCGAACAGCGGCATCGGCAACTGGAGCGAGCGGGACATCGTCGATTACCTGCAATCCGGTCGCGCCCCGGGCAAGGCGCAGGCGGCAGGCCCGATGGTCGAGGCGATCGACAACAGCCTGCGTCACCTCACGCCGGCAGACCTGCGCGCGATGGCCGTCTATCTGAAATCGGTGCCGGCACGGCACGACGCCGCGGACACACGTCCCGTCGATGCGTGGGGCAGCGCCTACGCAGACCTCGCCAGCCTGCGCGGCAAGCCGTTGCCGAAAGATGCGAACGACATGACCGGGCCGCAGCTTTACGACGCCTACTGCGCAAGCTGCCACCAGGATCGCGGACAGGGCAGTTTCGAGGGCGGCCTGCCGCCGCTGTTCCACAACACCGCGACGGGCCGCACCAACACGGACAACCTCGTGATGGTGATCCTCGACGGCGTGCGCTGGCACACCGACGGGTCCGGCACGCGGATGCCCGGTTTTGCGGGTGAGTTGACCGACCGGCAAATCGCGACGCTCGGCGCGTACCTGACGGCGCACTTCGGCAACCCGTCGGCAAGGATCACGCCGACCCAGGTGGCGAACTTGCGTGCCGGTGGCGCGCCATCGCACCTGGTCCTGCTTGCCCGGATTTTGATGGTGATCGTGCTGGTCATCATCGTGGCGATCATCGTGTGGATCGTGCTGGCGCTCGTACGGCGCCATCGGCGCGCGGCAGATGCATCAGCGACACACTAACCCGGGTGGAAACACCATGCGCAATATCCGGCGAACGCGTACCGCTGCGGTCGTTGCCTTGTCGGTTTGCGGTGGCCTGCTGGCTGGCCAGCAGCCGGCGCGTGCCCAGCAGGCCCCGGGCCATTCGACCAGTCGCAAGACGCTTACCGGCGACTGGGGCGGCCTGCGCACGAAGCTGCAACAGGCCGGCATCACCTTCAACGCGCACTACGCGAGCGAGAGCGCGGGCATCGTGGCCGGCAAGGGCCTGCGTCGCACGGCGCGCTACACCCAGCAACTGGATCTGGAAACGCTGTTCGACCTGCAGCGCCTCGCCGGCATCCCCGACGCAAAGATCCAGTTCACGCTGACCGACCGCAAGGGCCGCAGCCTGACCAACGATGTCCTGCACAACCAGTTCTCGGTGCAGGAACTGTACGGTGCAGGGCAGAACTTCCGTCTTGCCGAGTTGAACTACCAGCAGGACTTCGACGACCACCGCATCCAGATCGAGCTCGGCTGGTCGCCGCTTGGCGACCACCTGGCGCGGCTGCCGGATTTCTGCAAGTTCCAGAACGGCGTGATCTGCGGCCACGCCAACGCGATGACCACCAACAGCGGCGCGCACAATTTCCCGACCGCGGAGTGGGGCGCGCGCATCACGGCGTATCCGGTGCCGCACTTCTACGTGACGACCGGCGTGTTCCAGGTGAACCCGAACGCCGGCGACAAGGACAAGGGCTTCGACCTCAGCTTCGACAGCACCGGCGTGTTCCTGCCGGTGGAACTGGGTTGGGAAACCGGGCGCGATGACAGCGGCCTGCCCGGCGATTACAAGCTCGGTGCGTACTACAACTCGTCCGATACGCCGGATGTGTACGACGACATCAACCGTCAGCCGGCGGGGCTGACGGGTCAACCGTTCCTCGAACGCAACGGGCGCTGGGGCGGTTACGGCATCGCCAGCCAGACCGTGTACCAGTCCAGCGCCGATCCGGCGCGGCACCTGCGGCTGGGTGTGATGGCCGGCATGGGCGACAAGGCCACCGCGCGCTACGACTGGTTCTGGCTCGCGGGCGGCGTGTGGCAGGGCACGTTCCCGGGTCGCGACCAGGATTTCGTTTCCTTCACGGCCGCCTACGCGCATACCAACCCGCGCGTGACGCGCTTCCAACGTGAACGCGACAGCGTGCTGCCGGGTGCGGTCGGCATCCAGACATACGAGGGCGTCGTCGAAGTCGATTACGGTGCGCAGGTGACGCCGTGGCTGGTGCTGCGTCCCAACCTGCAATACATCCTGCGCCCCGGCGGTACCGGCGCCATTCCCAACGCGCTGGTACTCGGCCTGTACGCGCAGGTGACGTTCTGAGAGGTTTGTGCGAACTCACAGGAAGTCGCGATGACCGAACCAATTCTGGTTGTCTGGGTATCACGCCCAACCTTCGATGTCGAGATTGCGCGCCTGCGTCCGCATTTCGAGGTGCGGACCGAACCGGAGGACGTGAAGTTCACGCCGGCCGATGTCGAAGTCGTCATCACCGCGCTGCCCGCCGGCAAGCATGTCCTCGCCGCGTACCGCGGCGAGCATGGCGACGATGGCCTGCTGGGCGCCCCCAGAAAGGCACCTTGTTCATGGATTGCTCCACGATCGGCGTGGACGAAACGCTTGAGGCGGCTGCACTGGCGGAGCAAGCCGGCCACCGTGGCATGGACGCTCCGATCTCCGGCGGCATGGTCGGCACCGCCGAAGCGTTCAACCTCGGCGCGAAACTGGGGATGGACCCGAAGAAGCTGTTCGAGGTCATCTCCACCTCCACCGGCCAGAGCTGGTCAGTGACCACCAACAGCCCGGTGCCCGGCACCGTCGCATCCGCACCATCCGGCCACGGCTTCGAACCCGGCGCGAAGCCTCGCCAGGCTCACACGCCCGGCAGCATGCGCTGCAAGACCCGGTCGCGGCGGATGAAGTAGTGGTACAAGGCGGCGGCGACGTGCAGGCCCACCAAGGGAAGAATGGCGTATTCCGCGACGAGCGTATGGATGTCGCCGGTCCAACCCCAGCCGGCGGTGTGGGTACCGACCAACTGCGGTACGTGGACAAGCCCGAAAAACGTGATCGGCATGCCGCGATACGAAGCGTTGATCCAGCCCAGCAGCGGCACCACGACCAGCAGCAGGTACAGCAGCCAGTGGATGACCCGTGCCGAGCGCACCTGCCAAGGCGGGACGCCTGCCTCCGGCGCGGGCTCGCCGTGGATGATTCGCCAGATCAGGCGGACAACGATGAGGGCGAGTATCAGCACGCCGATCGAGAAGTGCAGGCTGATCAGCGTGGTCACCGGCGTGTTGCGGCCGATGTGGGGCATCGTCCAACCGATGATGTACTGCGCAACCAGCAGCGCGAGAATGAGCCAGTGCAGAACGATCGCGGTGCCCGTATAGCGGCCCTGCGTGCTGATGACCATGGTTTCCTCCTCCCGGTAGTTTGCGAAGCGGATTCGGCGACGCCAGCAAATCCTATTACAGCCGGCAGCCATCCCCAGTGCCGGGTTGGGCGAGTCCTCGGCCCAGCGTTCACCGTGTCGTTCCCGCCGTCGGCCACGGTTGCGGTCACCAGCCCGAGTTCATCCACGAGGCCCGCCTGCAGGAACGACCAGTTGATGAATCCGCCGCCGGACAGCATCAGGGTTTCGATCTTGAACGAGGCTTTCAGCCTCCCGGCGGCGACCTTGCTATCGAGCTGATGGCTGCGTGCAGGCTGGAGTTGTTGATGACCGCGGGTTCCTCGTGATGTCCTGATATCAACGCTCACCCAATCGCACGGTCAGGCTCTGGGCGGCGGTGCCGACCGGCCCGTGGATGTCGCTGAGGACGGAGAACGTCTCACCGAGTCCGGTCGGGCCGAAGTTGACCCGGGTGTCGAAGCCGACCCAGCCTGCTTCCGGCTGGCGATGGAAGTGCACGGTGAGGTCCACGTTGGCGAAGAACACGCTGCCGGGCCGTTCGCGCACGACCAGCCCATTGGCGGTATCGATCAGTTTCAGGAAACCGGCGATCGGTGGATCGGCTTCGCCATCCACGAGCGGACAGCGCGTGCGGATCCAGCTGCGTCCGCGGCCCGGACGGGCATCCACGTCTTGGCGCACCTCCAGCGAATCGATGTAGCCGCCGTCCCAGATCGACGAGAACGGCAACGGCTGCATGGCCCCGGGCTGCGGCAACGGAGTCCATTCGGTGCCCTGCACACCGGTCGTGTCCATGGCCGCCAAGCGCCAGACGCGCGCGCGGATGCTCGTGCGGTCGCCGTGCCGCATTTCGGCCTCGATCAGTTCGATCGAGTGTCCCGGTCGCACCATCCGGACGTCGACGCTGAACTCACCGGAATGGATGACGCCCAGCACGTCGAAAGACGCCCGCGACACCAGTTTGTCGCTCGGCAAACGCCGTTCCACTTCAGCCAATACCAAACCGGAAGCGGGCGCCAGGTGCTGTTCGCCGGGTTGCCAGGCGCCCTGGGAATGCAGGGTGGAGACGAAGCGGTGCTCTCCACGGCGCACATAGAACGCGTCGGGATACGCCTCGCCCGCGTGGCCGAGGTGGAGGTTCGTCGCAACAGGCATTCGCCCAGTCTACCGTGACTGCGCGCGCTTCCGGCGATTGCGAGGTTTCCGATGTGATCGCCGTCGTCAGGGCTTGACCATCACCTTGATCGCTTCGCGTTCGTCCATCGCGCGATAGCCGTCCGGCACGCCATCCAGATCGGTTTCGCGGTCGAACACGCGGCCGGGTTCGATGCGGCCTTCCAGCACGTCGGGCAACAGCTCCTCGATATACGCCCGCGTGGGCGCGGGGCCGCCACCCACGCTGATGTTGCCGTAGAACATCGGTTGCGCTTGCGGAATGGCGGCATAATGCGGCACGCCGACGCGGCCGATCGCTCCGCCTGGCCGCGCGATGCCGACCGCGGTCGTCATGGCCTGATCGGTGCCGACGCATTCCAGTACCGAGTGCACGCCGAAACCGCCGGTCAGTTCGCGCACGCGTTCGATCGCGGCCTCGCCGCGCTCGCTGACCACATCGGTCGCGCCGAATTGTCTTGCCAATTCGATGCGATCGGGATGGCGTCCCATGATGATGATCTGCTCGGCGCCCAAGCGCCTCGCGGCAATGACACCGCACAAGCCCACCGCGCCGTCGCCGATGATCGCCGCCTTCCTGCCTTGGCCCACCCGCGCCACGACTGCGGCGTGATGGCCGGTGCCCATCACGTCGGAGAGCGTCAGCAGCGACGGCATCAGCGCGTCGTCCTCGCCAACGTGCAACGCGAACAGCGTGCCGTCCGCCTGCGGGATGCGCAGCGCCTCGGACTGCGCGCCTTCCAGGTCGCCGTTGCCGAAGAACGCGCGGTGCACGCACGCGGCCGGCAAGCCTTCGCGACAAAAGACACAGGTGCCGTCGGAGCAGACGAACGGCATGACGACCACGTCGCCCCGTTTGACGGTGCGCACCTCTGCGCCCACTGCCTCGACCACGCCGATCGCCTCATGACCCATGCGCTGGCCGCCCTCGGTCGGCGGCAGATCCTTGTACGGCCACAGATCGCTGCCACAGATGCAGGCACGGGTCACGCGCACCAGCGCGTCGGTGGGATCCTTGATGGTCGAGTCCGGAACGTCCTCGACACGAACGTCGCCGGCTTGGTACATGATGGTTGCGCGCATGGTGATTACCTCACAGGGTGCTTGCCGTTCTTTTTCGATTTCGTCGGCGACGGAGGAAGCGTTCGCTCACTTCCTCAACAACTTGAACGCCTGATTCCAGTGCCCGCCCGCGAACGCGGTGATGATCCATACCATCGCCGTGGCTTCGAGGTAATGCGAAAGCCCGATGCCGCCGACATCGACGGGATTCCAGCCGAAGTCCCGGCAGATGCGCGAGACCCGTTCCTTCGCTCCTGCATCGTCGCCGCAAATGAACATGTCCGGTGGCCCGCCTGCGAACTCCGGCTTGTGAAACAGCGCGTTGCCCACGGTATTGAAGGCCTTGACGACGAACGCTCCGGGCAGGGCCTTCTGATTGAGCTCGCCGCTGGATGTGCCAAGGCCTCCCACCAGCTTGGGCGGAGCGCCGCCCGACATGTCCAGGGGATTGGTGGCGTCGAGCACGATCTTGCCCTTGAAATGGTCCACGCCGGCGGTGCGGATCGCGTCCACGGACTTGGTGCCTTGGACGGCGAGTGCCACCGCCTCTCCGAATGCCGCAGTTTCTGAAAACGTTCCGCTGGACGCACCTTTGCCGTTTTCGCGCACCCAGGCAGCCAGCTTCGCCGGCTCGCGCGAACCCAGCATCACCTCGTGGCCTTCCTCGAGGAAGCCACGGCCCAACGCCCTGGCGACGTCGCCCGATCCAAGAATGCCTACTTTCATGTTCGCCACCTCTTTCGTTTTCGAAATCCTTGCCGTACTTCCGGCAACGTGCGTGCGCTGTCAATTGCCGGCTTCTTCGAACACCCGCCGCACGATTGACAGCGCCGTGCTCGCCACTGGCCAGCCGGCGTAGAAGGCGAGGTGCGTGATCGCCTCGACCAGCTCGTCGCGGGTCACGCCGTTGTCCAGTGCCCGCTTGAAATGGAACGGCATCTCGTTGACGCGATACAGCGAAACCAGACTCGCCACCGTGACCAGGCTGCGGTCGCGCGGTGACAGTTGCGTGCGTTTCCACACGTCGCCGAACAGAACCTTGTCGGTGTAGTCGGCGAGCGCCGGTGCGATGTCCGCGAACGGGTTGCGTGGCGTGGAAGATGGATCCGACATGATGATCTCCTGAAGTTCGTCAAACACGGAACAGCTGCGGCATTTCCGTTCAACCCAGATATTCCTGGTCGGTGACTTTCTCCAGCCACTCGACCGCCTTGCCGT
>DATEKI010000291.1:0-6212 GCA_035277545.1 Rhodanobacteraceae bacterium
CGTCATCTTCCTCGTTAATCCGATGGCAAACAATCAGACGCCAACGACGACGTCTACGCTCTCGCCGCTTAAGGCGTAAGCCCCGAACCCACTTGTGCCCGTGCTCGTGGATGTAGGGTCATCATCACGGGATCGCTGATAGTTGCCGCCGGTCGGCCATTGGCTAAAACAAAACCTGCTGGTCCCGCGGTGCGCTTTGTCCAGCGTGCTGCTTCGGGACGAGATCGAACGCTGGACTAAGCATGTAGCGCCGGGCGCGGAGCGCCTTCGGACGGGGGTTCGATTCCCCCCGCCTCCACCAATCACACTAACGTCAACATCCCGCAACACCCTTGAAACCGCGCCATGACGCGGTTTTTTCTTGTCCGCACGTCCCGCAAGCCTACCGCAACACCCCTTGAGTTATGCCAACCAGGCATAACCTTGGGCACAATCGGCCACCGCCGCTCGGCGGTTATGCCAAGAGCAGTGGTTGGCCCATTGACGCGTCCTCGCTGATTTTAGCCAGCAAGAAATCGAAGTTCAGCGAGGAACAGATCGTCCGGATTCTCAAAGAGGTCGAGGCTGGCGCGAAGGCCGGCGAGGCGTGCCGCAAGCATGGGATCAGCGAGCTGACGTACTACGCGTGGAAGAATCAGGTACGCCGGGATGGACGTGTCACAGCTGCAGCACCTGAAGGGTGTCGAAGTTGAACTGGCACGGCTTCAGCCTGCCGTTCGGGCAGACGCCCAAACCCGCCGCCTTCGGCAAGACCCGCAGTGGGCGGGTGTACTGTGCTCTGCGCCTGAACCTCGCGGGGCGCGCAAGCGGCGCCTGCCCGATCGCATCCGCGAGCCGGTGGATGTCCCGCTGCAAGGCAATCACACATGGTCGGCCGACTTCATGGCCAACGCGCTGTAGTCGGGGCGGCGCTTCCGCACCTTCAACGCCAACGACGACTACAACCGCGAATCCCTGCGGGTCGAGATCGATACAGTCTGCCGCCCCAACGCGTCATGCGTGCCCGGGATGAGCTGGTCGAGGTCCGCGGCGCACCGCAGTGGCTACGCATGGACAACGGCCCCGAGCTCATCAGCGCGGCGCTCAAGCAATGGGCGCAGCAGCGTGGCGTCGAACTCGTCCATATCCAGCCAGGCAAACCCACCCCGAACGCGTACATCGAGCGCTTCAACAAGACCTACCGCGCCGAAGTACTCCACTGTTATGTCTTCACCCCAAACCGCTACTTCCGGGTGGCTCGAAAAAGCGAGGACGCTTCCAAAGACATTTCACGCCGATCAGTTGCCGTTTGCATGCAAGCCGCGCACGATCGAAACCTGCACGGCCGGCACCACTGCACATTGACCGATGCAACGGTATTCACCAAGGCACGCCAAGGCTGGTGCCACCGCGCCGGCGTGACCCGGAAACAGACAATCCCCGTTGCCGGGGATTGTCTGGATGAAGCGCGAACTGGCGTTTCAGGCGTAGTTGCGGCGGCGCCAAGTCACGAATCCGCCGATCAACAGGACGCCCAAGCCAAACATTCCCAACGCACCCGGTTCCGGGACATTGTGTGGCGGCGGCGTGCCTCCGCATGGGCCATCCTGCGCACCGACAGTGCCCTCACCCGCCACGATCCAGCCGCTGCAAGTTTTGCCACCCGGCGTATTGTTCAAAATCCCCTGGACATGTGCGTAGGCAAGCCAACCATCCGTATTGGCCACGAACGGCGAGGTCGTCAGCATGTTGTCGAATGCCAGCGTGTATTCCGCCGTATCGGATCCGTTGAAAGTGTTCGCGGTCCACTGGAAATTCAAGCTGAAATCACCCATGCCATTCGGCGGCGCGGTATACGTGCCGATCTTGACTGTGCTTGCCTTCGTTCCGCTCACGTAGGTGGCGCTGTCCAAAGTGTTGCCACTCAGATAGAACCCCAGGCCGTTGAAACCGCCTTGGCCTACGAAATCCGGACCCAAGTTCGCCTTCAAGTCGAGGGTACCGGTATTGGAACTGCCGTCATCGTTGTATTTAAAGGTTGCCTCCAGCCACCATGGCGTACCATCGGGCGTGCTCCCGGTGAAGACCTTGCCCAAATCGATGGTCTGGGTCTGGAGCGTCGCAAACGCCGGGGTCGACAGCCCCAAGCATGCAACTGCCGTCGCCAAAATCGAACCGAATGCTGTGCGCGTTTTCATGACGATGTTCTCTTGATCGTTTGAGCAGGGAAGGTCGTAACGGTCCGTATAAAGCAATTCGCATGCCATCGAACCAAGCTATTGTTTATCTTGATTTTATTTCTAGTTCAACCCAATGCCACGGGCTATTTCGTAAAGTACACCGACACATGCATTCCCTTATCGGTCCTGCGTGATTTCAAAGTCGTTGTTTTGGCGGTCTCCCCAGCCGATCTCCAGATAAACACGGTGTAACGTTTTCCTACATGCCTGCGTGAAGACTTTGCGTGCCTTTTGAATGTTGGGTGCCGCTGAAGTGGTGGTAGGCTCGCTCAAGCAACCGGACCGGGGAGATCCGCGATGCGACTTTGGGCAATGCTCACGTGCATGGCCATCGCCATGCTTGCTTTCCACCCTGCCCGTGCACAAACGCAGGTGCAGGTCCTTGAAACCTGGCCGGCGGGCGACAGCACCACGCTGGGCCGGAACCAGAACTTCTACCTGCACCTGCGCTACACCAGCGACCTGCCGGTGCACATCTGGGCGCGGCCGTACTTCCAGGGCAGACCAGCGAACGCCGGCAGCAACCCTTCGCGCACCTATCCCGCCGGAAGCGGCGAGGCACTGGGGTGGTTTTTCCTGTTCGACCCGGGCACGCGGGTGGATGAAGTCCGGATCAGCGCGGGCGACGGCTCGACCAACCGCACGCCGGTGGTCGCGACCTATCCCGTTTCGATCACGGGCGGCGATCAGCCCGCGCAAGACATGGCGCAGCCCGCCTGGGTGGCCAGCTTGGGCGCCACCGATGAATCCGTTTCGCGCGCGGCCTACGAGAAAACCATGAGCACCCCGCCGAGCGCGGGCGACGCTGCGCTTTTCAACGGCTTCATGCTCACGATGATCGCGATCTGCGTGGCCGCATTCGCCGGGCCCGCGTGGGGCATGTGGCGATGGCGCGGCGGCTGGCGGTTCTTCGCCGCGATACCCGCCGCCGTGATGGCATTCGTGGTGTTGCGCATTGTCATCGACACCACGCGCGACCCCACTTCGCACAACCTGTGGCCCTTCGAAATCGTGATGTGGGGCGGCCTGACCTGCGGCGCGATGTTGCTGCTGGGCCTTGCGCACAAACTTCTTGCCGTGAAACGCGCCTGAGCAGGCAGGCCGAAAAAGGAAGGCCGGCATCGCGGCCGGCCTTCCTTCCTTTCGTTCAACAACTTGGCGCGACAGCTTCACGTCAATCCGAGCATGCCTTGCCGTGATCGGCATGGTCGCCTTGCGACCGGGCCTGTGCTTCGGTCATGTATTCGCCGTGCTTGGTGGTGCCGTACCACTTGGTACCTTGGCAGTGATAGGTCTTGGTTTCGGTGTTCACCCACACCTTGCCGGCACCGCCGCCGGGCGCGGGCGAACCCATCGAACCCCCGGCGGATGCGGTGCGCGTCGAGGCGCGGCGTGAAACGGGCATCGGGCTGGCCGCCGCGTTGTTCGCGGGCGCCGCAGTGGGCGTCGGCGCAGCGGCTGTTTCATCACCCCAGCTCTTGACGCCCTTGTGGCCACGACAGGCGCCACGCTTGGACTTGCCCGACCACGAAGTGCCGTCCTTGCAGGTGGCACTCATCGCACCAGCCGTGGCGGGGGCTGCCGCCGGCGTGGCACTGGCGGCCTGGGCCGATTCCCCGGCCTTCTTCGAACGGCGTGATTTGCCTTCGTGCTTCGCCGTCGCGGCCGGTTCCGCTGCCGCGCTGGAGGCCGCCTCGCTGTTCCAGCTCTTGACGCCCTTGTGTCCGCGGCAGGCGCCACGCTTGCTGGCGCCGGTCCACGAAGTTCCGTCCTTGCAGGTCGCGCTGTAGCCGCCGTCGCCCGCCGCGGACGCGGACGGCGCCACCATCACGAATCCCGCCACCAGCAGTACCGCCAACCCCAACCATTTGATGCCGTGCGTCTTCATCGTTGTCTCCCTTTGCCGATGCAGCAACACGCCGCGCGTGGCGGCGACCATGGAAGCGCGCCGATCATAATCCCGCCGCAGGCGCGTGGCTGGCGGCACGCTGAATCGATGTCAGGGAGGCGGTGACGGTTCCTGCTCAATCAGGTCGCGCAAGGCGGCCTGCATGCGCGCGTGCACCCGCACCAGCGCACCCCACAGGAACCACACCGTGAACGCACCGATCGCCAGCAGCGCCACCAGTACCCCACGCGGCGGCAGGATGCTGCTGCCCAGCGCGCTGACCAGCAGCGCCATTCCCGCCAAGGCGCCCAGCGGCACCAGCTTGCCGAACACCCGCCGCAATCCGGCCGTGCGCACGCCGTGGATTTGTTCGCTGATGCCGAGCTCGGCCAGCAACATGCCAAGCGCATCCGCCTTGCGATACACGGCGATCAGCATGGGCAACGACACGAACAACGCGATGGCCCAGACCAGCGAGCGCCGCGCCACGCCGGACAGTGGCACCGACGGCCACCAGCGCGGCAGCATCGCGCTGATGAAGGCGCAGATGCCGAACACGGCGCACACGAGCACCAGGTTCACCGCGATGTGCCACAGCAGCCGGCGCAACATCTTCGCCAGCATCACGTTGTCGCGCACGGGCGTGGTTCCACCCATCCACTCGTGGTAACCGGTCGCGAGCGAACGCACCGACGCGGGCATCGCGCGCTTCAACCCGGCCATGATGACCGGCTCGGCGCGCAGCAACAGCGGCGATACCAGCATGCACGCGACGGCCGCCGTCACGGTCAGCGGATACAGGAACTTCCCCACTGCTCCCGCTGCGATGCCCAGCGACGCGATCACGAACGAGAACTCGCCGATCTGCGCCATCGTCAACCCGGTGCGCAGGGCGTCGCGCGCGCTGCGTCCCGCGCAAGCAAACGCCCCCACGCCGCAGGCAAGTGTCTTGCCGACGATCACGGCCAGTGCAAGACCCAGCGCCGGCCACAGCCACGGCAGCATCTGCGCGGGGTCGAGCAGCAAGCCGATGGCCACGAAGAAGATCGCCGCGAACATGTCGCGTACGGGCCGCACCAGGCGCACGATGCGATCCGAACAGCGCGCCTCGGCCACCACGACGCCGGCGAGGAACGCGCCCAGCGCCACGCTGAACCCTTCCCACGCCGCCAGCAGGCAGGCGCCGAAACAGATGCCGAGCGCGGTGACCAGCAGCGGTTCGTCACGCCCGCGCTTGGCCAGCCAGTCCAGCAGGCGCGGCAACAGCAGAAGGCCGAGAATGAGTGCCACGGCGACGAACAACAGCATCCGCCACAGCACCATGAATGCGACGTCGGTCGTGTCGGCGCTGCCAGCGGCCACCGCGCTGAGAACCGTGATCAGCACCACGGTCAACACTTCTTCGGACACCAGCATGCCGATCATGCCTGCCACGAAAGGCTGCCCGCGCCAACCGCGGTCGGCCACCGTGCGCAACGCGATCATCGTGGACGAAAAACAGATCACGCCGCCGAGGAACAGCGACTCGCGCCCGGTCATTCCCGCCAGCCGCCCGATCTCGATGCCGAGCCACAACATGAAGCCCACTTCCAACAGCGCGGCCAGCATCACGCCCGCACCGAGCGCGCGCAGCTTGCGCAGGTTCGAATCGAGGCCCAGCGTGAACATCAGCAACACCACGCCGAGGTTCGCGATCGACTGCATCGTGCGCTGGTCGGTCAGGAACCGCCACGGCATGTGCGGACCGATCAGCACGCCGGCCACGATGTAACCCAGGAGGACGGGCAAACGCAGCCGCGGGAACACCACCACCACCACGCCCGCCGCCAGCATCACGCAGGCCAGATCCCTGATGAACTGGATTTCGTGCAAGCGCCCTCCCGCGGGTTGAGTTTCTTCCGATTGAAACCGCGAAATGCTTGACGGTCAAATCATCTGCACTTATCCTTGCGCGTTCCCAGCGTGGGGCCATAGCTCAGTTGGGAGAGCGCTACAATGGCATTGTAGAGGTCGTCGGTTCGATCCCGTCTGGCTCCACCAAATCCCCACGCTGTCCCCATCGTCTAGAGGCCTAGGACACCACCCTTTCACGGTGGCGACCGGGG
>DATEKI010000292.1:0-4352 GCA_035277545.1 Rhodanobacteraceae bacterium
ATCAAGCTGCTGCGGCTGACTTTTCCCTACCTGCTGTTCGTGTCGCTGACCGCCTTGTGCGGCGGCATCCTCAACAGCTTCCACAAGTTCGCGCTGCCGGCGCTGGCGCCGGTGATCCTCAATCTGTGCCTGATCGCGGGCGCGTTGTGGGGTTCGCGTTATCTCGCGGTGCCGATCGAGGCACTGGGCTGGGCGGTGCTGGCCGCGGGCATCCTTCAGTTGTTGTTCCTCTTGCCGGCAGTGCGGCGACTGGACCTGCTGGCGCTGCCGCGCTGGGGCTGGAGCCATCCGGAGGTGCGGAAGATCATGCGCCTGATGGTGCCGACGCTGTTTGGCTCGTCGGTGGCGCAAATCAACCTGTTGCTGGACACGGTGGTCGCCTCGCTGCTGGTCACGGGTTCGCAGACGTGGTTGTACCAGGCGACGCGCTTCCTCGAATTGCCGCTTGGCGTGTTCGGTGTGGCGTTGGGTACGGTGATCCTGCCGGCGTTGTCGCGCCACCATGTCAGCGCCGACCGTGAAGGTTTTTCGCGTTCGCTGGACTGGGGCTTGCGCACCACGCTGTTGATCTCGCTGCCCGCGATGTGCGGCCTGCTGCTGCTGGCCGAGCCGTTGGTCGCGGCGTTCTTCCAGAACGGACACTTCAATGCATTCGACAGCCACATGACCGCCATCGCGATCATGGGCATGGGCGCCGGGGTGCCCGCGATCGCGTTGACGCGCACGCTGCTGCCCGCGTTCTATTCGCGGCAGGACACGAAGACGCCGGTGCGCGCCGGCGTGATCGCGCTGGTCGTGAACATGGTCGCGAACTTCGCATTGATCGCCTTGCTGTTCGAGCTGTGGGCGCCGGCTGCGTTGAAACAGTTGCCGTGGCTCGAAGGCATCGCGCGGGTGCCGGGCCTGCACCTCGGCATGGCGATTGCCAGTTCCGTGTCCAATTACCTGCAGGTCGCGTTGCTGTGGTGGTACCTCACGCGCGCAGGCGTGTATCGGCGCCAGCCGGGGTGGGGCCTGCATTGGTGGCGGATGGGGTTGGCTTGCGCCGCCCTTGTGGTCGTGGTCGGCGCGGGCCTGTGGCTGTGGCCGTGGCAGCAGTGGACCCACGAACGCATCATCACGCGTATCTGGAAGCTCGCGGTGCTGGTGTGCCTCGGGGGTGCGGCGTACGCGGGCGCACTGTTCGCGAGCGGGTTCCGGATGAAGGACCTGCGCGGGGGTTGAGCGCGTCTGAATGCGATCGTCCCTGATCGCCGCTCCGCAGCGACTATTCGTGGCCGTTACGGTCCTCGGCCATCGTGTCCAGAACGGCCATCCATGGCCTGACTTTCCACCAAAGCCATTGCGCGGCGATAATGCGGCGTTTCCGAGGAGCGCCCGCATGTACGTCCAGTCTGCCGACGCACCCAAGCGCAAACCGGTGACGGTACCGGGGCTGCGCGCGATGAAGGCGCGCGCCGAAAAGATCGCCGTCCTGACCTGTTACGACGCCAGCTTCGCGACGCACATGGAAGCGGTCGGGATTGACGTCGCGCTGGTGGGAGATTCGCTGGGGAACGTTGTCCAGGGGCAAACCAGCACCCTTCCGGTGACGCTGGACCAGATGGTCTACCACGGTTCGCTGGTTGCGCGCGGGCTCTCCTCCACGCTGCAGATCATCGATCTGCCGTTCATGCAGTTCCGCGATCCCGCCACCGCCCTGGCGGCGTCGGCGCGGCTGATGGCCGAAGGCGGCGCGGCGATGGTGAAGCTGGAAGGCGGTTCGGACTGGGTCTGCGAAGTGATCGCGACCCTGGCCAGCCACGACGTGCCGGTGTGCGCACATCTCGGCCTGACCCCGCAGTCGGTGCACAAGATGGGCGGCTACCGGATGCAGGGCAAGAGCGACGATGCGGCCGCGCGCCTGCGCGAACAGGCCCAGGCCGTCGCGCATGCGGGCGCTGAACTGCTGGTGCTGGAATCGGTGCCGGCGGCGCTGGCCGGCGAAATCACCCGTGCGCTGGAGATCCCCACGATCGGGATCGGCGCAGGCGCGGAGTGCGACGGCCAGGTGCTGGTGTGCTACGACGTGCTGGGGCTGACGCCTGGCCGGCGTCCGAAATTCAGCAAGGATTTCCTGGCCGGGCGCGGTTCCGTGCGCGAGGCTTTCGCGGCGTATGCCGAAGACGTGCGGGCCGGACTTTTCCCGGGACCGGAACAGATCGCGGGCTGAAGGAACGGGTCGAGACGATATGCGTACGGTCGGGGACTTGCGCGCGCTGCGCGCCTGCATCCGGGCATGGAAGCAGGAAGGCCAACGGATCGCCTTCGTGCCGACCATGGGCAACCTGCACGCCGGGCATTTCTCGCTGGTCGACCTCGCGCGGCGCTACGCCGACCGCGTGGTGGCGAGCGTTTTCGTCAATCCGACCCAGTTCGGACCGGGCGAGGATTTCGCGCGTTATCCGCGTACCCTGGCGGAAGACAGCGTGGGCCTGGTCGAACACGGCTGCGACCTGCTGTTCGCGCCGTCGGTCGAGGTGATGTATCCCTTCGGTCCCGAACACGCCATGCGCATCCATGTGCCCGAAGTCGGCGACACACTGGAAGGCGCGCATCGGCCGGGACACTTCGACGGCGTCGCCACCATCGTGGCCAAGCTGTTCGCGATGGTCGAGCCCGACGTGGCCGTGTTCGGGCAAAAGGACTGGCAGCAGTTGCTGGTGGTGCGGCGGCTGGTGCAGGAGCTGGCGTTTCCGCTGGAAATAGTGGCGGGTTCCATTGCCCGTGCCGACGACGGATTGGCGTTGTCTTCGCGCAACCGCTACCTCGACGCACACCAGCGAGCCCGTGCGCCGGAGTTGCATGCGACGCTGGAATGGATGCGCGAATCGTTCAATGAAGGCCACGCGCGCGCAGCGATCGAAGGTGCCGCGGTACGCAGGCTGGAGCGCGCGGGGTTCCAGCCGGATTACGCCGTGGTGCGTCGTGCCGAAGACCTTGCCGTTCCCGCCGGAGACGAACATGACGGCCTGATGGCATTGGTGGCCGCCAAGCTCGGCGGCACCCGCCTGATCGACAACCTGATGTTCGAATAAGGACCTGGGCTTACCAGAGCGGCACCGCGGCATCCCCGGGAAGCTTGCCCTCGCGCAGCAAGGTTTCGAGACGTGATATCAACGCGTCCATCACGAGGCGTGTTTCGAGGCCGTTGACCTCGACGGCGCGTTCGATCTGTTCGCGCGAAAGGGGCCGCCGGGGAGGCGATCCGCCGTTGCGCGCCAGCGTTGCGGCGAGGTCGGCGATATGGAGGGCATAGCTCCTGATGCCGATGCTTTCTTCCACGAACTGGCGACTGAGTGCTACGTCTTGGGTTTGCATGTGGGTCCACTCCAGGATATCTACCGGTATGGACACCCGTCGTGGACCCTCGTTCGATGCGGGGCTGAATGCGCCACAACGGCATCGCAACCAGCCTGCCCGGACGCGCAGGCGGCTTGTGCGGTGCAGCAAAAGACCGATCCAGCGGTTATAATGCCCGGCGACGGCACCCTGGTGGCCGGGAGGAAGCCATGCAACTGAACATGCTCAAGGGAAAGATCCATCGTGCGACCGTGACCCACGCGGAATTGCACTACGAGGGGTCGATCGCGATCGACGGCGACCTGCTGGACGCCGCCGGCATGCGCGAATACGAGCAGATCCACGCATGGAACGTGAACAACGGGGAGCGCTTCGTCACCTACGCGCTGCGAGCCGAGGAGGGCAGCGGCATCATCTCGGTGAACGGCAGCGCTGCGCATCGCGCCCAGCCGGGCGACCTCATCATCATCGCCGCGTTCGTGTCGTTGACCGACGCCGAGGCCGCGCTGCACAAGCCGCAGCTCGTTTATGTCGATGCCGACAACCGCATCGCGCGCACCAACACCTCGATCCCGAAGCAGATGGCGGCGGCTTGATTTGCGCGATCGATCATCGATCGTCGCCTCGAACATCCACGGTCTGAGGCGTAGGACGGGTTTCAGCCAGCCACTTCAAAACGCGCGACGATGCGGATCAAGACCCGCCCTACGGGTTGCGCAGGTCACCCAATGTCGTCTGCAACGACGGTGCCCTGGTGGAACACGATCTTCCAGTCGCCATCCGCGTGCCGCCAGATCGTGCTGCGCCGCGTGAGCCGTTCGCCCTGGCGCAGCGTGTAGGTCAGCAGGTACAAGCCGGGCGCGAGTTCGCGGACGTGGAAGTCGCGGCTTTCCCAATCCGATTCGTTGACCGGATTCGACAGGCGTGCTTCCAGGACGTCGAGCACGAATTCACGGCTGTAGCGTTGCCCGGACGCGCCGATTTCCCAGAAGTCGTCCACGGTCATGCGC
>DATEKI010000293.1:0-18595 GCA_035277545.1 Rhodanobacteraceae bacterium
GAGTCCGAACCCTGAACTGCAATTCATCGCTGAATCACTAAGGTTCAAAGGTTTGGACGTCTTGCATCGATGAACTTTCGTCCACCTGCAAGCCGCCCACACAAGTCACCTGTGCACACTGTCAAGGAACTTTGCGGTGCGAACCCGAGGGTTTCGCGTTCACGAACATTTCGTCACGTGAGCCGCCCATTGTAGCCAGGTTTTCGGGGCTGTCAACAACTTTCGAGAAAGTTGTTGCAGACCGGAAACCGTCCCTGCGACGCTCTGCGTCACGCGGGCCGACAAGGATAGCGTGATCGATTCCGGTTTGGAAGTGGTCCCGTGCAAAGCCGCGCTACACTTGGGTTTTGGCCCATCCAAGGCGACCTCGATGCGAATGTTTCCCCTGCTTGGCGCACCCCTTTTCATCGTGGCGCTGGCGTGCCCGGCCTGCGCCGCGCCGCCGGCCGCCGCTGCCGGCCCCACGGTGGCGCTGGACGGGCACCATTTCAGCGTTGAACTCGCGACCACGCCTGCCGAACAGGAGCACGGGCTGATGGATCGCACGGCGATGCCGGCCGATCACGGCATGTTGTTCGTGTTCCCGGATTCGCAGCCGCGCACGTTCTGGATGAAGAACACGCTGATTCCGCTGGACATGCTGTTTTTCGACGCGAGCCACCACCTCGTGGCCATCCAGGCCAACGCACAACCGTGCAAGGTGGACCCGTGCCAGCTTTATCCCAGCGGCACGCCCGCGCGTTACGTGCTTGAACTGAACGCCGGGACCGCAGCGAAACTGGGCGCACGCACCGGCGACGTGATGACGCTCTCCGGCATGCCTTCCGGCACCCAGTGAAAGACGCCATCGGCGTCGTGCATGCAGGTGAAGTTGAGAGGCAGCGGGATCAGCCGGCCCGGGGGCTCGCTGTCGAACCAGCGGTCATCGAATGGCACGAATTCGCGCATGTGCATCTCCCCGATCCTTCGTTGGATTCATGCAAGCACACCCGCATGAACCAGGGGTGACGCAATTGGGGCAATGCCGTGGCACTTTTGCATCACCGTATCCGGGCTCCGGCCACGGACAGGCCGGGATGGCGGGAGCGGCGATCGCGGAAGCGACCTCACGTCATTTCGATCATTTCGAAATCGTCCTTGGTGACACCGCAATCCGGGCACGTCCAGGTGTCCGGAATATCCTCCCAGCGCGTGCCCGGTTCGATGCCCTCCTCGGGAAGGCCGGCTTCCTCGTCGTAGATGAACCCGCACACCACGCACATGAATTTGCGGTAGGCGACGACGGTTTGGGCGGAAGCATTCATGGCAGGTGACGCGAGAGGTGACGTCCTCTATTGTCGCAAGTTGCGCGCCTGCGCGAAAGCGAACCATTGACGCAAGTCAAGCCGAATGCCACGGAACGCCTCGAATCCACGCAACCCATTGTCCGCGGCCGGGCTCCGCAACGGGCTTTACGCCATCACCGACGGGCCGCGCGCCGATCTCCTGCCGGCCGCGCGTGCCGCACTGGAAGGCGGGGCGGCGATGCTGCAATACCGCGACAAGACGTGCGACACCGTGCGCAGGTTGCGCGAAGCGCGCTTATTGACGACGATGTGCGCCGAATTCGACGTGCCGCTGATCGTCAACGACGACGTCGAACTTGCGCACGCCAACGGCGCCGCGGGCGTACACCTGGGCGAAGACGATCACGGGATCGTCGAAGCACGCGCGGAGTTGGGCGCCGGCGCGATCATCGGCGTCTCCTGCTACGACTCCCTGCAGCGCGCGCGTGACGCCGCCGCCGCGGGCGCGGACTACCTTGCGTTCGGCGCTTTCTTTCCTTCGGCCACCAAACCCCGCGCACGCCATGCGACGCCCGATTTGCTTCGCGGTGCACGGGAATTCGGCCTGCCCCTGGTGGCGATCGGCGGCATCACCGCCGAAAATGGCAGGTCGCTGATCGAAGCGGGGGCGGATTTCCTCGCCGTCGTGTCCGGGGTGTTCGGCGCAGCCGACATCCGTACCGCCGCGTGGCGATATGCAAGGCTTTTCGACACGGACCCGATCGGATAAAAGCGGATACAGACGAAAACGGCATCAGCATCGATGGTTGTATCCGCCTTGATCCGTGTCCAATGCCCTTTCGCTTTTCTACCCGATATATCGAACCAACCATGCCAAGCAACCACGAACTCTTCCAGCGCGCGCAACAGCTCCTTCCCGGCGGCGTCGATTCGCCGGTGCGCGCCTTCAGGTCGGTCGGCGGAGAACCCTTCATCACCGCCCGGGCCGATGGCCCATATCTCTGGGACGTCGAGGGCAGGCGTTACATCGACTACGTGGGCTCGTGGGGACCGATGATCGCGGGCCACAATCACCCGCACGTGCGCGAGGCGGTCGAGCGCGCGGTGCGCGACGGGTTGTCGTTCGGCACGCCGTGCCCCGCCGAGGCCGAACTCGCCCATGCGATCCGGACGCTGGTGCCGTCCATGGAAATGCTGCGCTTCGTCAACTCCGGCACCGAAGCCACGATGTCGGCGTTGCGCCTCGCGCGCGGCGCGACCGGACGCGAACGCTTCGTGAAGTTCGAGGGCTGCTACCACGGGCATGGCGATTCGTTCCTGGTCAAGGCCGGATCCGGCGCGCTGACGCTGGGCGTGCCGGATTCGCCCGGCGTGCCGAAGCCGCTGGCGGACCTCACCATCACGCTGCCGTACAACGACATCGACGCCGCGCGCGCACTGTTCGACGAAATGGGCAAGACGATTGCCTGCGTGATCGTGGAACCCGTCGCCGGCAACATGAACTGCGTGCCGCCGCGGCCCGGATTCCTGCAGACCCTGCGGGAGCTGTGCACGCGCAACGGGGCGTTGCTGGTCTTCGATGAAGTGATGACGGGGTTTCGGGTGGCCGTGGGTGGGGCGCAATCCCTGTACGCGATCACGCCGGATCTCACCACGCTCGGCAAGGTCATCGGTGGCGGCATGCCGGTCGGCGCCTACGGCGGACGCCGCGACCTGATGGAACAGGTCGCGCCCGCGGGCCCGATCTACCAGGCTGGCACGCTGTCGGGCAATCCGGTGGCGATGGCGGCCGGCATGGCAATGCTGGATCTGGTGCGCGAACCCGGTTTCCATGAACGCCTGTCGCTCAAGACGCGGGCGCTGTGCGATGGCCTGCTTGCCTGCGCGCGCGACGCCGGCGTCCCATTCTCGGCCAACCGCGTGGGTGGCATGTTCGGCTTGTTCTTCAGCCGGGAAAAGGTCGAAACGTTCGCGCAGGCCACGGCCTGCGACCGCGAAGCCTTCAACCGATTTTTCCACGCGATGCTGGAACGCGGCGTGTACTTCGCGCCCAGCGCGTTCGAAGCCGGCTTCATGTCGACGGCACACGATGATGGCGTGATCGCGGAAACGCTCGACGCCGCGCGCAAGGCGTTTGCGGCGGTGCGCGGCTAGAGGGGGTTTACCACTGTCCACTGTTGGGCATCGACGCCCACGGTTCGGCCGGTGCCTTCGCCTCGCCCGCCTGCAGCAATTCGATCGAGATCATGTCGGGCGAGCGCACGAAAGCCATGTGACCGTCGCGCGGCGGACGGTTGATGGTCACGCCCATCGCCTGCAAACGCGCGCATGTCGCGTAGATGTCATCCACGCGAAACGCCAGATGGCCGAAATTGCGCGCGGAACCGTAATCTTCCGCCGAATCCCAGTTGTAGGTCAGCTCGATTTCCGCTTCGGGGCTGCCGGGGGCCGACAGGAATGCCAAGGTGTACTTGCCTTGCGGCACCTCCCTGCGGCGCACTTCGCGCAGGCCAAGTCCGTCGCAGTAAAAGCGCAGCGACGCATCCAGGTCGCGCACGCGCACCATGCTGTGCAGGTATTTCATGCTTTCTCCTCGCCGGCACCAACGTTGGTTCCGGCCGTTCCGTTATCTTGGGTGCATCGCTGGCCGATGCAAGTTTGGAGACATCCGATGAGCCACAAGTTCGACACACTGGCGGTGCACGCGGGCGCGGAGCCCGACCCTGAAACGGGCGCGGTGGCGCCTCCGATCCACCTCTCGACCACCTTCCTGCACGGCGCCGACGACGATCCGGCCGCCTTCAGCTACCAGCGCGACGACAATCCGACCCAGCGCCGCCTCGAAGCCGCGCTGGCCGCGCTGGAAGGCGGCGAACGTGCGCTGGCGTTCGCATCGGGCATGGCCGCGGTCGCCGCCGTGCTGGACACCCTGCAACGCGGGCAACGCGTGGTGGTACCGGAGGATTGCTATGTCGGCACGCGCGGCTACGTGACCGAAGTGCTCCCCGAACGCGGCGTCGACGTGCTCACGGTCGATACCACCGATCTCGATGCCGTGCGCGCGGCCTGCGCCGACGGGGTCGCCCTGCTCTGGGCGGAATCACCCTCCAATCCCCGCCTGCGCATCAGCGACCTCGCCGCGCTGGCGACGATCGCCCACGCAGGCGGCGCGCGCTTCGCCTGCGACAACACCTTCGCGACGCCGGTGCTGCAACGCCCACTGGAACTCGGCGCCGACATCGTGATGCATTCGACCACGAAATATTTCGGCGGCCACAGCGACGTGCTGGGCGGCGCGCTGGTGTTCGCGCACAACGACGATTTCGCCGAACGCATCACGGCGCGGCGCCTGCTGACCGGCGCCATCCTCGCACCCTTCAGTGCCTGGCTGACGCTGCGCGGCTGCCGATCGCTGCCCGCAAGGATGGCGCTGCACTGCGCCAACGCGCTCAAGGTCGCGGAATTCCTTGCCACGCACCCCGCCGTCGAGCGCGTGAACTTCCCCGGATTGCCGACGCATCCCGGACACGCGATCGCCAACCGTCAGATGAACGGCTGCGGCGCGATGCTCAGCGTCGAATTGCGCAGTGGTTACGACGCGGCCCTGCGCCTCGCGCGTGGCACGAAGATTTTCGCCAACGCGACCTCGCTGGGCGGCTGCGAATCGCTGATCGAGCACCGCGCATCGGCCGAGGGTGCGCACACGCATTCACCGCCCGGATTGGTGCGCTTGTCGGTGGGCCTGGAAGACGCCGATGACCTGATCGAGGATCTGCGCCAGGCGCTTGCCCCGTAGGGCGGGTTTCAACCCGCCAAACCGCACGGCAAGGCAAAAGCCTTCAAGGCGGGGCAAGACCCGCCCTACGCGTTTTTCTTCCCGCCCGGCGGCCCGACATGGAACCTGCACGCCGGCGCTCCGTGCAACATGCACTGCGTCCGTTGCACCGGGTGCCCTGTCGCGGCGCTCATGAAGGCCAGGTCGAACCGGCACACGTCGGGGTGCTTCCGCGCGAGGGAGTGGAACACGCAATTCCAAGCTTCCACTTCCGCGTGGCCGCCGGCATCCACGACCTGTGCTTCGTAGCCCAGCGTGTCGAGCTGCTCGGCGAGCAGTCGCGTCACTTCCGCCGGATCCCTGGCCGCCGCGATCCTTTCGGCGGCATCCTGGCCCAGCTTCGCCCCCATCGCGGCCAGCATCGCCTGCACGGCCTGGACACCTTCATGCGCGTAGAGATACTCGAGCACGCCGCCCGCGATCAACGCATAGTTGCGGGGGAACAACTCGCGCCCGGCCGGCAGCAGCACGAAACAGGCGCGCGGCCGGCCGCCGCTGGGGATGGCTTCACCACGCGCCACGAATCCATGCGCCATCAACGCGGTCAGGTGTTGCCTGACCGCGTTGTGGGTGATGCCGATGACCCTGCACAGTTCTTCCACGGTCGCGCCCTGCGGCGACAGCAACAGCTTGCGCAGCAGTTTCTGCTGGGTGCCGCCGAGTTGACGCAGGGCGCTCGCGTTTCGCACGGACTCAATGTGCCTTGTTCGGGAACTGCTTGGCAATGCCACTGGCCAGCACATCCGCGATCATGTCCATGTGCTGCTGCATCCCGGCCCAGGACTTCGCCTGCTCGGCTTCCGGCGCATTCGACATCATTTCGTCGATCTGGGTCTTGTGGTCGTTGACGTGCATCATCAGCGCGCCCTGCAGCGTGCCTTCGGTCCAGTTCGGGTTGGCGCCCGCCAGGAACTTGGCAATCGCCGTCGCGTTGCTGGCGAGATCGTCCATCGCCTTCTGCTCGCCCGCCTTGCTACCCGCCTTGGTGGCATCGGTCAGCGCCTTCACGCCGCCCCAGTGTCCGGCCAGCAATTTCAGCAGACCGGCGCCCGCATCCTTGCCGTAAAACCCGGCGACCGCGTCGGAGATTTGCTTGGCGTTCGCGACCACGGCATCCGCCGCCTTCTTCTCACCGGCCTTGTCGCCGGCATGCACCGCCAGCGCGTAATCACGGGTGGCGACGAGGTGACCATGCCACAGCGAACGCAGCGCGGCATGCAGTTGGGGGGCGGCAGGCGCCGCCGCGGGTGCGGACGTCGCCGCCTGCGCGGGCTGGGCCAGGGTGGCCGGCGCGGTGGCGGCAAATGCCAGTCCGAGCGCGAGTGCACAAGCTGTTGAAAGCGATTTCATGTTGGGTCTCCTGATGTGAATCGCCGGGTGGCGACTGCGCCATCTTGAGCGATTGGCACATATAGTAAATACTTATATGTGTAAACAATGTGTAGCAGTAATATCCCTCGAACCGGTTGCCATGGGAGGCCGGGACAGGGAAGGGTGCTCGCGCAGCGCCGGCGAGGCGGCGATCGCAAAATTACGGTTTCTGGAACCGCGGCATCGCGTCGCGCAAGGCGCCCAGCCGCTCCAGTGGATCGGTGATCTCCAGCAAATGCTGGCGTTCGGCATCCCCCAGCGGCAAAAGCTCCGCCAGCCGGAATCCGACCCAACTGGCGTCGTCGTAGCGCTCGCGCGGCCCGTTGCGCCACGACAACCCCGCCTGTTCGGCAAGGCGCTCGAGGATCGCGGGCAGCAGGGCGAACTCGACGGGCACGGGCAACCCCGGCTCATCGGGCCAGTGGCGCACCTCCCCGACCACGAGGCCGTTGTCGCGGATGCGCGACTTCTGCACGCGGAAGCGCGTGCACCCGCTGACGCTGATCCCCAGCAGTCCGTCGGGCAAGGTATCGAAGTCCACGATCCGGGCCAGCGTGCCGACCGCTGCCGGCAGCGCGGGTTCGCCGGCCTCCTGCCCGTTCATGATCAGGCACACGCCGAACACGCCCTCGCCGCGCGCGCAATCACGCACCATGTCCAGGTAACGCATTTCGAAAATGCGCAGGCCCAGCGTGCTGCCGGGGAACAGCACGGCATTGAGCGGGAAAAGGGGCAGTTCGCGACGCTTCACGCCCCGAGTTTAGGGCCTGTCGGCACTATGCACGCAATGCATCCAGAAAACGTCGCGGTGCATTCTCGAACCCGCCGTTGGACATGAACACGACATGGTCGCCCGGCCGGGCCTGCGCGCGCAGCGCGGCGACCAGTTCCGCCACCGATGGCGCGGTGGCGCCGCGGCCGGCCAGCGCATCGGTCACGTGGTGCGCATCCCACGGCAATTCGGGCCGTTGCAGCAGCACCACCGCATCCGCATCGGCCAGTGACGGGGCCAGCATCGCGGCGTGTGCCCCGGCACGCATGGAATTGGAGCGTGGCTCCAGCGCAACCAGGATGCGCGCCCCGCCCACTTTCGCGCGCAGCCCCGCAAGCGTGGTCGCGATCGCGGTCGGGTGGTGCGCGAAGTCGTCGTACACGTGGACGCCGTTGACTTCGCCCAGCGACTCCATCCGCCGCTTGACGCTTTCGAATGTCGCGAAGGCGGGCAACAGCGTCTTCGGATCGACACCCGCCGCGTGCGCCGCGGCCAGTGCCGCCAGCGCGTTCATCACGTTGTGGCGCCCGGTCAGGTTCCAGCGGATGTCGCCGATCGAATCACCGCCGCGCGTCACCGCGAAGGCGGATCCATCCGCGGACAACAGGCGCGCGCGCCAGTCGCCCGCATCGATGCCGAAGGTTTCGACCGGCGTCCAGCAGCCCATCGCCAGCACCTCGGCCAACCGCGCATCCTCGGCGTTGACGATCAGGCGTCCATTCCCGGGCACCGTGCGCACCAAGTGGTGGAACTGGCGCTGGATCGCCGCGACGTCGGGGAAGATGTCGGCGTGGTCGTATTCGAGGTTGTTGAGGACCGCGATGCGCGGCCGGTAATGCACGAACTTCGAACGCTTGTCGAAGAACGCGGTGTCATATTCGTCCGCTTCCAGAACAAATGGGGTCGCCGCAAACGACGCGTTATTTCCTTCTCCCCCCGGGAGAAGGTGGCGTGCCGCGCCGGATGAGGGTACGGGGTCGCGCCAACCTGCGCCGGGTGTCGCCGAACCCTCACCCCAGCGCTGCGCGCTCGGCGCTTCGCGCCGCCTCTCCCGGGGGGAGAGGGGTTCAAGAGTACCGAGCCTCGCCGACACCCCGAAATTCCCCGGCACGCCGCCGATCAGGAAGCCCGGCTGCAGGCCGGCGGCATCCAACAGGTGCGCGAGCAGGCTGGTCGTCGTGGTCTTGCCGTGGGTGCCGGCCACCGCCAGCACTTCGCGGCCGCGCAGCACGTTCTCGCCCAGCCATTGCGGGCCCGACGTGTAACGCAGCCCCTCGTCCAGCATGTATTCGACCGATGGATTGCCGCGCGACAGCGCGTTGCCCACCACCACGACGTCGGGCGCGGGCTGCAAGTGTCCGGCGGACCAGCCTTCCTGCAGCGTGATCCCCAACGCGCGCAACTGGTCGCTCATCGGCGGATACACATTCGCATCGGAACCCTCGACTTCGATGCCCAACTCGCGCGCCAGCGCCGCGATGCCGCCCATGAACGTGCCGCATATGCCGAGGACATGGATGCGCATGCGTGCCACGACTCCTCAAACCACGCCCATTGCGGACGCCACCAGGCTCGCGACGAACCAGTCGACGAGGAACAGCAACAACAGCACCAGCACGGCGCCCGCGATGGAAACCTCCAGCGCGCGGCGCAGGATGCCGACGAAAACGCAGAACTGCCAGATGACCAGCGCGGCCACGCCCGGGATCACCAGCGTCTGCAGCGGGGTCAGCGCCGGCGGATGATCGGGGTGTTCGAAGACCTGCTTGCTCAACGCGGCCAGCTGCAACCAGGAGATCAGCGCATCGACGACCACGCCGAACAACAAGTACACGGCAGCGAGTGCCGTCATCGCTTGCACGAAGCGGAGCGATTTGCCGCGGCCGCGCAGCAGCAGGTACAACGCGCCGACGAGGCCAAGGCCGCCGACCAGGACCGCCGCCGCCACGCCCGCCGCCGCACCGTTGTACAGGTTGAAGCCCACCTGCAGCGCGCCGCACGCAATGAGCAGCGCAATCAACAACGGTGGCGAATACGGCATGTCCTCCGGGCCGCGCCGGAAGCGGCAGATGCCCAGCAGGACGGCGAAAAAAGAGGGCAAGGTCACGTGCTGGCGGGTACTCGCGCCCGCAGCGCCGCGAGCACGCGATCGCCGATCGCTTCGATCGCACCGACGCCGTCGATTTCGGTGAGCAGTCCGCGTTGCGCGTAGAAGTCCGCGACCGGTGCGGTTTGCTCGGCATACACCGCAAGCCGCTTGCGCACCGTTTCGGGGTTGTCGTCGGCGCGGTGTTCCTGCTCGAAGCGGATCTCGCAGCGCTTGACGATCGCCGCGTCCGGCACGTTCAACTTCACCACCGCATCCAGCGGCTGGCCGACGCGCGCGAGCAATCCGTCCAGCGCGTTCGCCTGCGCGAGGTTGCGCGGGTAACCGTCCAGAATGAAGCCGGGCTTCGTGTCGGCTTGCGCGAGGCGCTCTTCCAGCAGGCCCAGCACGATGTCGTCGGAAACCAGTTGTCCGGATTCCATCACCGCCCTGGCCTTCAGCCCGAGCGGGGTGCCGGCCTTGACCGCCGCGCGCAGCAGGTCGCCCGTGGAAATGTGCGCGATGCCGAGATCCACCTTCAGCCGCTTGGCCTGGGTGCCCTTGCCCGATCCGGGCGCGCCGAGCAATACGATGCGCATGCGTCTCCTTTCGGCCCGCGGCGAACGCGGAACCTTCGTTGCAAATTGACTCGCGAGGGGTACGCTAGCGGCAGTGCAAGCACCCCGTCAACGCCACACGTCAAGCGCCGAGCACCGTATGAACACGACCCCGAAAACCACAGGCCCGAATTCGAGGGGCAAGTTATTGTACGCGCAGTCGGGCGGCGTCACCGCCGTGATCAACGCCACGGCGGCCGCGGTGATCGAGGCCTGCCGCAGGCACGAGGTCACGGCGTACGCGGCCCGCAACGGCATCCTCGGCGCGCTGCGCGAAGACCTCATCGACACGGCCAGGGAATCGCCCGCCGCGATCCGGGCGCTCAAGCACACGCCGGGCGGGGCGTTCGGTTCGTGCCGGGTCAAGCTGAAATCAATCGAAGACGATCGCGCCCGCTACGAACGGCTGATCGAAGTCTTCCGCGCGCACGACATCCGCTGGTTCCTCTACAACGGCGGCAACGATTCGGCCGACACCGCGTTGAAGCTGTCGAAGCTCGGCAAGGGCATGGGCTACGACATCCGCTGCATCGGCGTGCCCAAGACCGTGGACAACGACCTCGCGGTCACCGACTGCTGCCCGGGTTTCGGTTCGGTCGCCAAGTACACCGCGGTCAGTCTGCGCGAATGCACGCTGGACGTCGTGTCGATGATGGACACCTCGACCAGGGTGTTCGTGATGGAAGTGATGGGCCGCCACGCCGGCTGGATCGCGGCGTCGGCGGGACTGGCCGGCGAACACAGGGACGATGCGCCGCACATCATCCTGTTTCCCGAGCTCGAATTCGACCAGGAACGATTCCTGGCGCGCGTGCGCGAAACGGTCGATCGCGTGGGCTGCTGCGTGATCGCGGCCAGCGAAGGCATCCGCTACGCGGATGGCAAGTTCGTCGCCGACGCGCACGCCGGTACCGACGCGTTCGGCCACACGCAATTGGGCGGCGTCGCCCCCGCGCTGGCAAGGATGGTTCGCGACAAGCTGAAGCTCAAGACGCATTGGGCGATGCCGGATTACCTGCAGCGTTCGGCGCGGCACATCGCTTCGAAGACCGACCTGGAGCACGCACTGGCGGTCGGCGAGGCGGCGGTGGAACTGGCGCTCGCGGGCGAGAACGCGGTGATGCCGGTGATCGTGCGCACGTCCGACGCGCCGTACCGCTGGAAGATCGAAACCGCGAAGCTCGACAAGATCGCCAACCGCGAAAAGAAGCTGCCGAACGCGTACATCGCGCAGGATGGTTTCCACATCACCGCCGCCGCGCGCCAATATCTCGCGCCGTTGATCCGCGGCGAAGCGCCGCCTCCGTATGGCAAGGATGGTCTGCCGGAATACGTCACACTGAAAAACGTCGCGGTCAAAAAGAAACTGCCTGTGTTCGACAACGGCGTGTAGGCCCGACTGCGTAGTGAACTTGCCCCCTTCGCAAGCGAAGGGGGAGGCGCAAACCGAAAGCGCTCCTCCGGCAAAAGGGAAGGCCCTGCCAGCTCCTACGCGGCGCGGTCGCCGAACAAATTGTTCAGCTCCGCATGCGTGGCGTTGTCGGCGAAGCCATCGAAGCGCCCTTCGGCCAATCCGCGCGCGGCGCGCAGGAATCCACCCCATGCGGCGCCTGCAAGTGCGCCGCCCACGCTGACGCGGCGCACCCCGAGTTTCGCAAGGTCCGCAAGCGTGTACGGACCCGCACGCCCGACCAGCACGTTGACGGGCTTGGGCGCGACGGCTTCGACGATCGCGCGGATCTGTTCCGGCTTGCCCACACCCGGTGCATACAAACAATCCGCGCCGGCTTCGGCGTAAGCCTGCAAACGCTTGATCGATTCGTTCAACGGGTCGGCATGGCCGACGAGGAAGCACTCGGCGCGGCCGATCAGCATCACGTCTTCGCCAGTCGCATCGATTGCCGCACGCGCAGCGCGCATGCGCGCGACGGCTTCGCCGAAATCGTACAGCGGCTGCGCGGCGTCGCCGGTCGAATCCTCGATCGACAAGCCGGCCACGCCGGTTTCGACGCAACGCGCGACATTCTTCTTCAGCCCATCGACGTCGCGCGCGTGGCCGTCTTCGAAGTCCGCATTCACCGGCAACTCGGTGGCGGTGACGATGTCACGGCAATGCGCCAGCACCGCCTCGACATCCATGGTGTTGTCCGCGTGCGCACGCGACCACGCAAAACCGGAACTGGTGGTCGCCAGCGCCTTGAAACCCAGCGCCGCCAGCGCGTGCGCGGACCCCGCATCCCACGGATTCGGAATCAGGAAGCAGCCGGATTCATGCAGTTTGCGGAACGCGGCACGGCGCGCGGCATGGCGATGGTCAGTCATTTTTACTTGCGCTCTCACATGCACGGGGTGTCCGGAGCCTTGCATTCTAGGTGCGTCTGAACGCCACGGTCGCATGGCTCACCGCCCACTGGCCAGCCGCGGGACCCGCGCTATACTCGCGGGAATGCCCATTGGGGTCTGCACCGAAAGGGGTTGTCCGATGCTGCAACAGTATGGAGTGTGGATCGCGCTGGCCTGTGCGATCGTGGCGATTCTCTACGGCGTCATCTCGGCCAGCTGGATCATGAAGCAACCGGCCGGCAACGACCGCATGCGCGAAATCGCGCAGGCGGTGCAGGTGGGCGCCAAGGCTTACCTCAACCGGCAATACACCTTCATCGCGATCGCCGGCATCGTGTTGTTCATCATCATCGGCTTCGTGCCGGGCCTCGGTTGGCCGACAGCGGTGGGTTTCGCGATCGGCGCGATCCTTTCGGGTGCGGCCGGCTACATCGGCATGAACGTTTCGGTGCGCGCCAACGTGCGTACCGCCGAAGCCGCGCGCAACGGCATCAGCGCGGCCATGAACGTGGCATTCCGCGGCGGCGCGATCACCGGCATGCTGGTGGTCGGCCTTGCGCTGCTGGGCGTCACCGGCTACTGGCTGATCCTGCAAAGCACCGGCCACACGGGTGAAGCCGGCCTGCATGCGCTGGTCGGCCTCGCCTTCGGTTCCTCGCTGATCTCGATCTTCGCGCGCCTCGGCGGCGGCATCTTCACCAAGGGCGCGGACGTCGGCGCCGACCTCGTGGGCAAGGTCGAAGCCGGCATCCCGGAAGACGATCCGCGCAACCCGGCGGTGATCGCCGACAACGTGGGCGACAATGTCGGCGACTGCGCCGGCATGGCGGCCGACCTGTTCGAAACGTACGCAGTCACCGTGGTCGCGACCATGCTGCTGGGCGGACTCGCGTTCGCGGCGAACCCCGATGCGGTGCTGTATCCACTGATCCTCGGCGCCGCCTCGATCATCGCCTCGGTGCTCGGCACGTTCGTGGTGAGGGTCAAGCAGGGCGGCTCGATCATGGGCGCGCTGTACCGCGGAGTGTTCGTCTCGGCGGTGCTTGCAGCCATCGCGTTCTGGTTCATCACCCGCGCACTGTTCCCGGCCGGGCTGGATGACGGCGCGGGCACGGTCATTTCCGGCAACAACCTGTTCTATTGCGCATTGATCGGACTGGTGCTGACCGGCCTGATCGTGTGGATCACCGAGTACTACACCGGCACCAACCACAAGCCGGTGCAGCACATCGCCAAGGCCTCGACCACCGGTCACGGCACCAACATCATCGCGGGACTCGGCGTGTCGATGAAGGCGACCGCTTGGCCGGTGCTGGCGATCTGCGCGTCGATCTGGTTCGCGTACGACTTCGGCGGTTTGTATGGCATCGCCGTCGCGGTCACAGCCATGCTGTCGATGACCG
The DNA here is from genome assembly GCA_035277545.1 of Rhodanobacteraceae bacterium. Classification (GTDB taxonomy): domain Bacteria; phylum Pseudomonadota; class Gammaproteobacteria; order Xanthomonadales; family Rhodanobacteraceae; genus 66-474. Next base: position 13,714 of record DATEKI010000293.1, read on the forward strand.
GCATGATCGTGGCGCTCGATGCGTACGGCCCGATCACCGACAACGCTGGCGGCATCGCGGAGATGGCGGGCCTGCCGGACGACGTGCGTGGCGTGACCGATCCGCTGGACGCGGTCGGCAACACCACCAAGGCCGTCACCAAGGGCTACGCGATCGGTTCGGCGGCCCTGGCTGCATTGGTATTGTTCGCCGACTACACCCACAACCTCTCGACAGCTGCCGGCCACGGTTTCGCCTTTGACCTGTCGGACCATGAGGTCATCGTGGGCCTCCTGATCGGCGGCTTGATCCCCTACCTGTTCGGCGCGATGGCGATGGAAGCCGTGGGCCGTGCGGCGGGCGCGGTGGTGGAAGAAGTCCGCCGCCAGTTCCGCGACATCAAGGGCATCATGCAGGGCACCGGCAAGCCGCAATACGACAAGGCCGTCGACATGCTGACCAAGGCCGCAGTCAAGGAAATGATCATCCCGTCGCTGCTGCCGATCGTCGTGCCGATCCTGGTCGGCCTGATCCTGGGTCCGAAGGCGCTGGGCGGCGTGCTGATCGGCACCATCGTCACCGGCCTGTTCGTCGCGATCTCGATGACCACCGGTGGCGGCGCCTGGGACAACGCCAAGAAGTACATCGAGGACGGCAACTTCGGCGGCAAGGGTTCCGAGGCGCACAAGGCCGCGGTCACGGGCGACACCGTTGGCGACCCGTACAAGGACACCGCGGGCCCAGCCGTGAATCCGCTGATCAAGATCATCAACATCGTCGCGTTGCTGATCATCCCGCTGCTCGCGGTGCATTGACCGTCGGTTGACCCTGTTTCGACGAAAAGCCCCGCACCAGCGGGGCTTTTCGATTGCCTCCATGACTTCCGTCACACGCGAGGCGAAGTGGCACGCGCAACACTCCCACGCTGGACACCCGTGGGGAGGGCACCATGAAGAACATCTGCGCTGTACTGGCACTGGGCGTCACGATTTCGGGCATGGCAATGGCAAGTCCACCAAAGGCATCCAGCGGCGCGACCGGGCATGGATCGCCAGCGGATGCGTATCTCTGGCTCGAGGACATCCACGGCACCAGGTCGATGGACTGGGTGCACGCGCAGAACGCGGTCACGAAAAAAGCCTTCATGGAATCGCCGGAGTTCGACAAGACCCGCGGCGCAATACTCGAGGTGCTGGATTCCGAGGCGCGCATTCCGTACGTCTCGCGGATGGGCGACTACCTCTACAACTTCTGGCAGGACAAGGCGCATCCGCGCGGCATCTGGCGGCGCACCACGCTCGCCGAATTCGAAAAGGCCGACCCCAAATGGGAAACGGTGCTGGACATCGACGCGCTCAACAAGGTCGAAGGCAAGAAGTGGGTGTTCAAGGGTGCGCAATGCATGAAGCCCGACTACGTGCATTGCCTGGTGTCGCTGTCGCCGGGCGGCGGCGATGCGGTGGAAGTGCGCGAGTTCGACCTGCCGTCGAAGTCGTTCGTGAAGGGCGGTTTCTTCCTGCCGGTCGCGAAAACCGAGATTGGCTGGATCGACGCCAACCACGTTTACGTCGGCACCGACTTCGGGCCGGGCTCGATGACGAAATCGAGCTATCCGCGGATCGTCAAGGAATGGACGCGCGGCACGCCGCTGTCGGCGGCGAAGCTGGTGTACGAAGGCAAGCCCGATGACCTGGCGATCGGCGCCTACCACGACCGCACCAGGGGATTCGAGCGCGATTTCGTCAACGTGCAGAAGGATTTCTTCCACGGCGACGAGTACCTGCTGAAGGACGGCAAGCTCGTCAAGGTGGACGTGCCGGAAGACGCCACCGCCGACGTGCATCGGCAATGGCTGGTTGTGCAGACCAAGTCGCCGTGGACCGTCGGCGGCAAGACCTGGCCCGCCGGCGCGCTGATCGCGGCGAACTTCGACGACTTCATGGGCGGCAAGCGCGATTTCACGGCGCTGTTCACGCCCGACGCGCACACGGCGCTGGCCGGTTACTCGTGGACGCAGCATCACATCATCCTGGACGTGCTGGACGACGTAAAAAGCCGCCTCGACGTGCTGACGCCGCCCGCATCCGGCAATGGCGCGTGGACGCGCGAAGCGCTGCCGGGTGCGCCGAAGTTCAGCACCATCGCGGTGGTCGGCACCGACCCCGATCATTCCGACGAATACTGGCTCACCGTCACCGGCTTCCTCGACCCGCCGTCGCTGGAACGCGGCGTGCTGGGCAGCGAGCCGGCGAAGAAGATCAAGCAGGAACCGGCGTTCTTCGATGCGTCGAAATTCGAGGTCAGCCAGCATTTCGTCACATCGAAAGACGGCACGCGCGTGCCCTATTTCGAGATCGCGCCGAAAGGCATGAAGCTCGACGGCAAGAACCGCACGCTGGAATACGGCTACGGCGGGTTCGAGGTTTCGCTGCTGCCGCACTATTCCGGCTCGATCGGCCGTGCGTGGCTGGAACGCGGCGGCGTGTACGTGATCGCCAACATCCGCGGCGGCGGCGAGTACGGCCCGGCGTGGCACAAGGCCGCGCTGAAGGCGAATCGTCCGAAGGCGTACCAGGATTTCGCGGCGGTCGCCGAAGACCTGATCAAGCGCGGCGTCACCTCACCACGGCACCTCGGCGCGGAGGGCGGAAGCAACGGCGGGCTGTTGATGGGCAACATGCTCACCGAATATCCGCAGCTCTACGGCGCGATTTCCTGCGAAGTGCCGTTGCTCGACATGAAGCGCTACGTGCACCTGTCCGCCGGCGCCTCGTGGATCGCCGAGTACGGCAACCCGGATGATCCCAAGCAATGGGCCTTCATCAAGGCCTTCTCGCCGTACCAGAACGTCAAGCCCGGCATGCACTATCCGGCGGTGCTGTTCTACACAACGACCAGCGACGACCGCGTGGGCCCCGTGCAGGCGCGCAAGATGGCGGCGAAGATGGAAGGCATGGGCTACCGGAACGTGTGGTTCTACGAGAACACCGAAGGCGGCCACGGCGCTGGCGCCGACAATTCGCAGGCGGCCACCATGCACGCGCTGGCGTACGATTTCCTGTGGGACAAATTGAAGTAACGTCCTGGACGATGCTGAACCGGAAGCCCCGCCTCGCGCGGGGCTTTTCGTTGCCACCCCGGTTGACGCGCATGACTCGCGTAAAATGGCCGGTTTCCGCAAGGAGACCCCCATGGGCCTGGACCTCGTCCCCGCCGGCAACAACGTGCCGGACGACATCAACGTCGTCATCGAAATCCCGAAAGATGCCGAACCCGTCAAGTACGAGGTGGACAAGGCGTCGGGCGCGATCTTCGTGGATCGCGTGCTGTCGACGCCCATGCGTTACCCCTGCAACTACGGCTACATCCCGAACACGCTTTCAGGCGACGGCGATCCGGTGGATGCGCTGGTGCTGTTGCCGCTGCCGCTGATCGCCGGCTCGGTGGTGCGTTGCCGCCCGGTCGGCATGTTGAACATGGACGACGAGGCCGGCCACGACACCAAGTTGATCGTCGTACCCAGCGACAAGGTGTTCAAGGGTTACTTGCACATCCGCGACATCGGCGATGCCCCGCAGCACTGGCGCGACCGCATCGCGCACTTCTTCGAGCACTACAAGGATCTCGAGCAGGGCAAATGGGTGAAGGTCTCCGGCTGGGGCGACGTGGCTGCCGCGCGCGAGGAGATCCGTGAGTCGGTGGAGCGCTATCAGAAGGCACCGGAAAAGCCGAAGTTCTGAAGACCGGCTTCGCAATCGCCGCTGCGCAGGAATCCCGAAGAACCGTCGCGAGCGAAGGCAGATTGCGTGACGCCCGAGCGCAGCAAGCGGAGCGTACACGCCAGTACGTGAGCATTGCGAGCACCGCCGGCGCGCAAGCTGCCGAGCGCAGCAGGTTATTCGGGGTTCCTTATGTGCTAGCGTGGCGCAATGAACAACAAGACCCGCCGCACCAGCATCGTCGCCACCCTCGGACCGGCCACCGACGCGCCGGGCATGCTCGAAAACATCCTGCGCGAAGGCGTCGCGGTGGTGCGGCTGAACCTCTCGCACGGCAAGCCCGAAGACCACCTGCGGCGCGCACGCGAGGCACATGCCGCCGCGGCACAACTCAACCGCGAAGTCGGCGTGCTGGCCGACCTGCAAGGCCCCAAGATCCGCGTCGAAAAATTCGCCGACGGTCCGGTGCAGCTCGAAGTGGGTGCCGATTTCACGCTCGATTGCCGCGCCGATGCGCCGCCGGGCGACACCACGCGGGTGGGCGTGAGCTATCTCGGCCTGCCGCAGGACGTGAAACCCGGTGACCGGTTGTTGCTGGACGACGGTTTGATCGAACTGGAAGTGCGCGAGACAAAAGACGCGCAGATCCTTTGCAAGGTCGTGGTCGGTGGCAAGCTGTCCGACCGCAAGGGACTCAATCGCAAGGGTGGCGGCCTGTCCCTGGACGCGTTGTCGGACAAGGATCGCGCCGACATCAAGCTTGCAGCGCAACTGCGTGCCGACTTCCTCGCGGTGTCGTTCGTGCGTTCCGCCGCCGACATCAACGAAGCGCGCAAATTGCTGCGCGAGGCCGGGGGCAATGCCTGGCTGGTCGCCAAGATCGAGCGCGCGGAAGCCATCGAGAAACTGGAGGAAATCATCGACGCGTCCGACGCGGTGATGGTCGCGCGTGGCGACCTGGGCGTGGAAATCGGCGATGCCGAGCTGCCGGGCCTGCAGAAGAAGATCATCCGCGAATCGCTGGCGCGCAACCGCGCCGTGATCACCGCGACGCAAATGCTGCAGTCGATGGTCGAGTCGCCCATCCCGACGCGCGCCGAGGTCCTCGACGTTGCGAACGCGGTGCTGGATGGCAGCGACGCGGTGATGTTGTCGGCGGAATCCGCCGCGGGCAAACACCCCGA
>DATEKI010000294.1:0-4450 GCA_035277545.1 Rhodanobacteraceae bacterium
GCCAACCTGCCCGCGGCGGGGTACGCGACGATCGTGAATGACGGCGACAGCCTGCAACGCCTCACCGGCGCCAGCAGCCCGGACTACGGCTCGGTGATGCTGCACCGCTCGCGCCTCGCGCAAGGTGACAGCACGATGGAAATGGTCGACCACCTTGACATTCCCGCGCACGGCAGCGCCAAGCTCGCGCCGGGCGGCTACCACCTGATGTTGTCGCGCGCGACGCATCCGCTGAAGCCGGGCGACAAGGTGCCGATGCGCCTGCGCTTCGCCGACGGCAGCGTGATTCAGGTGGACTTTTCCGTCCTGCCCGCCAACGCTTCCGGACCCTGAGTACGCGCGACCACGCGCGCGCGCCACGCTTCGCGCCGCGCCTTCCGCGACGGCAGGCGGCCACGCGAATCGAGCGACAACCAGTGACCGAACGCGATGGCCGCCGCCAGCACGCTCATCATCGCGCCCGGTATCCACAGGATCAGGCCGCCGAGGTATTGGTCGGTGGCCGGCGTGATGCCGTTGAACGCGCGCCCGCACAAGCTGTAGATCGGGTACAGGTCCTTGCTGGTGAAAGTGATGTACGCGCCGGCTAGGATCAGCGGCACCATCACCAGCATTTCGACCAGCACCCGCATGCCGGGCGACAACCGCGCGGGCGGTTTGGGGCGGCGGTCGAGGATCAGCCACCAGTACAGCAGCCCGACCACGATCATGCTCCAGTTCATCACGCGGTACAGGCGCCAATCCAGCATCGCGTAGAACAGCACCGACGGCCACAGCCAGAACAGCATCACACCGACGAACATGCAGGACGCGATCCAGGGATTGAGCAGGAAACCGGCAAGCGCGCGCCATGGTGCGCTGCGCGCCAGCGGACTCAGCCAGCGAACCCGCCAGCGCAGCGGCAGGCCGCTGCGCAACGTCGCGCCGGGATACGCCAGCACGATCAGGAACGGGCCAAGGTGCTGCAGTCCGAGCTGCTGCAGGCGGTTCACGAAGAATTCGTGCTCGGCGTAATAGTCGAGATGCGTGTGCAGGCTGAAATAGACGATGAACACGCCGAGCCAGAACAGCAGCCGGCGATGCCACGGCGCAGACGCCGGCGAGCGCCGCGCGCCACGCCAGTACAGCCACGCCGCAAGCGCGAACACGACGACGGCGGTGGCCGAGGGCTCCCAGGGGATCCACCAGCGCAGGAAATCGAGCAACGCGTTCAAAATTCCATCCATCGCACACGAACTGCCGCACGGACAACACGACGCGGCAACCGTGTATCACAACACAACCGGGCCGCGCTCGCCAGCCTTGCGGCCGGCCGTGCCGGCCGCGAGTTCGATCAGGAACCCGGGCACCGCGTCCACCTCGAGCGGCCGCGCGTAGAGGAAGCCCTGCAGTAGGTCGCAGCCGAATTCGCGCAGCATCTGCATCTGTTCGGCGGTTTCCACGCCCTCGGCGACGACCTGCAGGCCCAGGCTGCGCCCGAGCGCGATGATCGATCGCACGATCGCGCGATCGCCCGATTCGGTCATCAGGTTGCGCACGAAGGCACGGTCGATCTTGATCTGGTTGACGGTGAGGTTCTTGAGTGATTCGAGGTTGGAATAGCCGGTGCCGAAATCGTCGATCGACACCCGCAGGCCGCCTGCCGTCAGGGCCTCCAGCAACGGCAAGCCGCCCTTCACGTCCTGCACCAGGTGGCGTTCGGTGATTTCCAGCATCAACTCTTCGTTGCCGATGCCATGCTTGCGCATGGCTTCGCCGAGCACCTCCTGGAAGGCGCCCCCGACGCGCAATTGCATGCCCGAGACGTTGATGCCGACATAGAACGCCGGCAATCCGACGTGTTTCCACGCGGCCAGCTGGCGGCACGCCTCCTCGACCACCCACGCGCCGATGGATTCGATCAGTCGGGATTCCTCGGCCAGCCCGATGAACGAACTTGGCCCGACCACGCCCATGCCGGGCCGGTCCCAATACAGCAAGGCCTCGAAACCGCGCACGCGATTGGCACGCGCGTCCACGATCGGCTGGTAGCGAAGCACGAATTGCGAGCGCACGATCGCGGCGCGCAACGCCGCCTGCATGTCGTGCCGCCAGGTCACCGCTTCGCCCATCCATGGCAGGAAGCGCAGCACCGTATTGCCGCCCTCCGCCTTGGCGCGGAACAGGGCGGTGTCGGCCTGGCGTACCAGGTTCTCGGCATCCGTCGCATCGTCGGGGAAGATGCTGAAACCCGCGCTCGCTGCGATGTCCAGCGAGCGGCCCTCCACGTCGACCGGCAGGCATATTCGTTCGATCAGGCGCCGCGTCATGACCTCGGCCGCCGCCGCATCCGTGTTGGGCAGCAACAGCAGGAATTCGTCGCCGCCGAACCGGCACAGCACGTCGCCCTCGCGCACGCCTTCGCTGAGCCGCTGCGCCACCGTGCAGATCACGTCGTCGCCGACGCTGTGGCCCGCGGTGTCGTTGATCTCCTTGAAGTTGTCGAGGTCGAAAAACGCCACCGCCAGCGGCCGCGCGCCGTGCCGTGCCGTTGCCAGTGCCTGCGCGAACTGGCCGCGCATGTGGGTGCGGTTGGGCAGGCCCGTCAACGGATCGAAATAAGCCAGGTGCCGGATGCGCGCCTGCGCGTAACGCAGTTCGGCGGTATCGATGCAAACGTGGATGTGGAACGCGACCTCGCCGGACGAGTCGCGCACCGCGACCACCGAACTGTCGAGTGCCTTTCCCTCGCCGTTGCGGCGGCGCCAGGCGATTTCGCCGCTCCACTTGTCGGATTCGCGCAACGCATGGTCGCAGGCGCGCGTCGCGGCGGACGGGATCTGCATGTCGCGTACCGGGCGCCCGGTCAGTTCCTCGCGCTGGTAGCCGGTCACGCGCATGAAGGCGCTGTTCACCGACACGATGCGCTGGAGCGCGTCGCTGATGAGGATGCCGTCGCTGCCGGCATCGAACACGCTGGCCGCGATCTGCAGCTGGCGCTCGTCGCGCAGGCGCTTGGTGATGTCGGTGTACGAACCCAGCACCCGCATCGGCGTGCCGTCGTCGGCGTACTGGACCACGCTGCGCGCGAGCACCGTCAGTACCCGGCCGTCCTGGGTGCGCATGCGCATGACACGCTGCAATTCATCGGTGCGGCGCGCCTGCATGTGTGCGTAGATTTCTTCGCGCGAACGCGGATAATCCTCGGGCGCAATGACGCGCTGCATGTCCTCGGGCGTGTTCAGCGTCCCTTCTTCGTAGCCGAGCAGCTTGTACAGCCGCCGCGAGAAATCGAAACGCCGCGCCGCGACGTCGAACTCCCAGGTGCCGTCGTTGGCGCACTCGGCGAGCAGTATGTAGCGCTCGCGGCTGGTCGTCAGTTCCTTCAGGGCCCGGCGCTGCTTGCGCAGCGCCCACGCCGCCAGCGCGATGCTGATCAGCGCGGCGACGATCGCCACCACCAGCAGGACCACGTTCAAGCGCAGCCAACCTCCCGGCCGGGGAGCCCTGGCTCCCGATACACCACCGCGCCGGCCCCTGCCTGCGCCGGCGCCAGCTTACCCGATCCGTTGCAGGACGTACCCGCCCACCCGCACCACCGGCGCGGCCAGCCAGTGGTCGGCCAGCAGGAAACTGAACAGGGCGATCAGGTAAACGATGGAATAGCCGAACGCGCTCATCGCGAAGCGCTCGTCCGGTGGACGCATCAGCCGGATCGCGTAGTACAGGTAGGCGATGCCGAGCACCGCCGCGCCGCCCAGGTACAGCAGTCCGCTCATGCCGGTGAGGTACGGCAGCAGGCTCACCAGCACCAGCAGCACCGTGTAGAACAACACGTGCCAGCGGGTGTACTCGACACCGTAGACGACCGGCAGCATCGGGATGCAGGCACGCCTGTAATCCTCGCGCCGGAAGATCGCCAGCGACCAGAAGTGCGGCGGCGTCCACACGAACACGATCAGCACCAGCAGCAGGCCGTAGGCCCAATCGCTGGGCGCCTGCATCCCGGTGACCGCGGCCCAGCCGAGCAGCGGCGGGATCGCGCCGGCCAACCCGCCGATCACGATGTTCTGCGGCGTCGCGCGTTTCAGGAACGCAGTGTAGAGCACCGCGTAACCGATCAGGCCGATGAAGGTGAGCAGCGCGGTCAGCCAGTTCACCAGAAGGCCGAGGACCAGCATCGACGCCGCGCCCAGCAGCGTCGCAAACGTCAGCACCTGGCGCGCGGTGAGCGTGCCCGTGACCAGCGGACGATGCGCGGTGCGCGCCATCACCCGGTCGATGCGCTGGTCGATCAACTGGTTCAGCGCCGCGGCCGATGACGACGCCATCCAGATGCCGAGCGTGCCGAACACCAGCGCCCGCCACGGCGGCACCCCGGGGGCGGCGAGCAGCATGCCGATGACGGCGGTGAACACCAGCAACGCGACGATGCGCGGCTTGGTGGCGGCGAGATACTGGCCGGCGAGCG
>DATEKI010000295.1:0-2399 GCA_035277545.1 Rhodanobacteraceae bacterium
CTTGCCGGACGCAGCCTGATGCCGTCCAACCCCGGTGCACGCCGTGACGCCCTGCGGTTGATCGGCGTGGCACTGGTGGTGTGCGAAAAGGCAGTCCAGCATTTCTACGAACACAAGCGCGCACCGGACTTGCGGGATGCAGCCTGGCTGCAACGTGTGCACGGGCAACTGCGCGATGCCTGCGCGCTGCTCGACGAAGCGTTGCGCATGGCGTCCGCAAGCCACTGGCTGTGCGGCGAGACGCCAACCCAGGCCAACATCAGTGTCGGGGTGGCATGGACCTTCACGCAGATCGTCGCCGCGGAAATCGTGTCTGCGCGCGACCATCCCGCGTTCGCGGGGTTTGCGGCGCGCATGGAGCGGCTGCCGGACTTCATGGCACTGCCGCCAACCTGATCGCTCACCCGCAGGCGTCGATCGCCTCGCGCAGCCGTTCCACCCCGATCACTTCAAGGTCGCCGATCCGCGGGGATTTCTTCGGCGCATTCGCCTGCGGCACGATCGCGCGACGGAAACCGTGGTGCGCCGCTTCCTTCAGGCGCTCTTCGCCGTTCGGCACCGGGCGCACTTCGCCGGACAGCCCGACCTCGCCGAAGGCCACGGTTTTCTCGGGCAGTGCCTTATCGCGAAAGCTTGACAGCACCGCGAGCAACACCGGCAAGTCAGCCGCGGTTTCCTGCACGCGGATGCCGCCGACCACGTTGACGAACACGTCCTGGTCGAACACCGCGGCGCCACCGTGGCGATGCAACACCGCCAGCAACATCGCGAGGCGATTCTGCTCCAGGCCCAGGGCGACGCGGCGCGGATTGCCGAGATTCGACTGATCGACCAACGCCTGCACTTCCACCAATAATGGCCGGGTGCCCTCGCGCGTCACCATCACCGCGCTGCCCGGCGTTGCACCTTGCTGCGACGACAGGAAAATCGCCGACGGGTTAGGCACTTCGCGCAGGCCCTTGTCACCCATCGCGAACACGCCGAGTTCATTGACCGCGCCGAAGCGGTTCTTGAACGCACGCAGCACCCGGAAGCGCGAGCCGACCTCGCCCTCGAAGTACAGCACCGCGTCGACCATGTGTTCGAGCACGCGCGGGCCGGCGATGCCGCCCTCCTTGGTCACGTGGCCCACGAGGAACACCGACGTGCCGGTCTGCTTGGCGAAGCGCGTCAGGCGCGCCGCCGATTCGCGCACCTGCGACACCGATCCCGGCGCGGCCGGCAAGGTTTCCGTCCAGATGGTCTGGATCGAATCGATTACCAGTACACGCGGCTTTTCCGCTACGGCATGTTCGAGGATGCGTTCGACGCAGGTTTCGGCGAGCGCGCGCAGCGGCGCGAGTTCAAGCCCCAGCCGATGCCCGCGCGCCGCGATCTGCGCCAGCGATTCCTCGCCGCTGACGTACAGACCCGCCAGGCGTTCGCCCAGTGCGGCCAGCGTCTGCAACAACAGCGTCGACTTGCCGATGCCCGGATCGCCGCCGACCAGCACCACCGAACCTTCCACCAGGCCGCCACCCAGCACGCGGTCGAGTTCACCGATCCGCACCAGATGCCGTTGTTCGACTTCGCCGGCGACCTGTGCGAGCGGCTGCACCTTCGCCGCTTCCGCCCCAGCGTAACCCACCTCGCGCCCACCGCCCGCGCCCGCAGCTTTCGCCGCCGGCTGCACCACGAACGCACCCAGCGTGTTCCACGCCCCGCACGCGTCGCACTGGCCCTGCCACTTCGGATACTCCGCGCCGCAGTCGCCACAGACATAAGCGGTCTTCGCCTTGGCCATCATGCCCCATCCTCCGCAAACAGCACGCGTCGGGTGACGCCGCAGGTGAGTTCGTAGGAAATGGTGTTGGCGTGTTCGGCGATCACTTCGGCGGGAAGTCGCGGGCCCCACAGGGTCACGACGTCGCCCACTTTTGCATCGGGCGCATCGCGCAAGTCCAGCGTCAACAAGTCCATCGACACACGGCCGATCACCGCGGCGGGCGCACCACCGACGAGCACCGGCGTGCCGGAACGCGCGCTGCGTGGATAGCCATCGCCATAACCGATCGCGGCCACGCCGACGGGCATGTCTTCCGGGCATTCGTATGTCGCGCCATAGCCGACGCGCTCGCCACGGGCGGCGCGATTGACCGCGACCAGGCGCGTGGTCAGCGTCATCGCCGGCGCAAAACCGTAATCGGCGCCGGCCTTGCCTTCCGCGACGGACAATCCGTAAAGCAAGCCGCCCACGCGAACCCAGTTGCCGCGCGCCGTCGGCCAGCCCAACAGTCCCGCGGAATTGGACAGCGCACGTTCGCCCGGAATGCCCTGCGTCGCATCGAGGAAACATTGCGTCTGGCGCGCGGTGAGGTCATTTTCGAATTCATCGGACGACGCGAAGTGCGTCATCAGAA
>DATEKI010000296.1:0-7082 GCA_035277545.1 Rhodanobacteraceae bacterium
TCGAACGGCAACGAAGTGGAAATGCCGTTCGGATAGATCTCGATCGCGTCGAGCCCTTCCGGTTCAATGAAGATCTGGTGGGAAGCCTTGTCGGCGAAACGCACCACCTTGTCTTCGATCGACGGGCAGTAGCGCGGCCCGGTACCTTCGATCTTGCCTGTGTAGAGTGGAGAGCGATCAAGTCCGGCACGGATGATCTCGTGGGTGCGCTCGCTGGTGTGCGTGATCCAGCACGGCACCTGGCGCGGATGTTCGCGGCGCGAACCGAGATACGAGAACACCGGCAGCGGATCATCGCCCGGCTGTTCCTCGAACATCGAATAGTCCAGTGTGCGTGCGTCGATGCGCGGCGGCGTGCCGGTCTTCAGGCGATCGGCGCCCAGCGGCAATTCGCGCAAGCGCTTCGCCAGCGTGGTCGCAGGGGGATCGCCTGCGCGACCGCCGGCGTGGTTCTCCAGACCGATGTGGATCTTGCCGGCCAGGAACGTGCCGACCGTCAACACCACGCGCGGTGCGCGGATCGCCAGGCCCATCTGCGTGATGACGCCGGTGACACGGCCGGATTCAATGACAAGGTCGTCGACGGCTTGCTGGAAAATTTCCAGATTCGGTTGCCGTTCGACGATGCGTCGGATCGCGGCCTTGTACAAAGTGCGGTCGGCCTGGCAACGGGTCGCGCGCACCGCGGGACCTTTCGATGCATTCAACGTGCGCCACTGGATGCCCGCGAGATCGGCCGCGTGCGCCATCGCGCCGCCCAGCGCGTCGATCTCCTTCACCAGATGCCCCTTGCCGATCCCGCCAATCGCGGGATTGCAACTCATCTGGCCGATGGTCTCGATGTTGTGGGTGAGCAGCAGCGTGCGCGCACCGCAACGCGCGGATGCGAGCGCGGCTTCAGTGCCGGCGTGGCCACCGCCTACAACGATGACATCGTACGAATTCATGGTGATTGCTTGCCACGCAGACGAACGGAGCAGTGGCCACGCGCAATCTGCCTGAAGCAGATTGCAAGCGCGTTGTCGCGCCCTTCGTCCACAACAACGTCATACCTGGTCATGGTGTGTCACTTGTTTCCAAATGCAACGGCCAATCATCGCCGCTCGCGACGCGATTGTGAAATTTCGTTTGCAATCGCCGTGGCGAATCATGGAGAAATGTGACCGGCCCCGTGCGCGGTGCACGTAATCCTGCACCTACCTGGCAACGTCACAAACTCTTGCAATTCATTGCCGCAGCGGCCGATGTTTTGGCACGCGCCGTGCAGAAACAATCATGCGCACCGCCGGGGCATCCGTTGCCGGAATGCCGGTTTCGATCTGGCGGTTGTGGTCGAGAAAGGACCACGAAAAAGGAACTGGCGCCCGGCGGTCATCAGGAACAGGGGGAATCCAGAGTAACCAGTTCCGGGCGCCAGATTTGGAAAAACATCGGGTGCCGAAGAGTGGCAAAGCAAACGCAACAGCCCCTTTCGGCGAAGAGTATCAGCGGCGGCATGTGAACGCCACTTGAAGCGTTCAGCTTGCTCCGGCAACCAGAGGACATGAGAAATGAGCTTCGTCGAGATGACCAATGAAGAGTGGGAAGCGGTGTACAAGCAGCATGACGCGCTGATCCGCATGGCCGAGCTGGAAATGCGTGCCGAGATCCGCGAAGTGGGTGCCCGTTCGAACCAGAATCCGCCGGTGCAGCCGGTCGAAACGGTCACGCACGAGCTTTGATGCGCGATCGTGCGGTGCCGCCGCGCGCCGCTGAAAATCAGGGGGACAGCGACGGGGAGCGCCTTGGCGGCTCCCCGTTTTCATTGGCGAGCGGGCAACCCGGCCGCGCGCCTGTCTAGGGAATCCTGACCGGTGTCGTATGACCGCTGCGCGCGGGTGGAGGCGCCGCGCGTGCGGGTGCGAAAGCCGGTGCGGCTGGCCGGCCGAAATCACGCGACGCCGGCATCCGCGTCGTCATGGGCCTCCCGACAAACACGGGAGGCTGCGCGCCCGGGTAGGCCGGGCGATCCGGGATGCCCGTGGGCTGCATCATCCGGTCAATGCCATGCGGCGCGAACGACGCCGATCCGAGCGGACGCCGGTCGGCGAGGCCCTCCATCGGCCGTTCCGGAAGTGCGGTGGGTGGCGTCGTCCCCCGCATGCCACCGGGTGGCGGAACGCGTGGATGATCCGGATTCAGCCAGGGACGCGGTGACGCCGACGTGACCGGATCATCGTGGTGATGGTGCCCGTGATGCCGCCTCCATCGGTAATAACCGGTTCCACCGTAGTACCAAGGCCAACCGCCGTAGTAGCCCCCGCAGCTCCAGCCGCACACGCTGCCGAAGCCCAGGCCGAGGGTGAGTGACGGGCCATAAAGGTTGCCGTAACCGAAGCCCGCCCCATACGGATCGTAGGCCCAGACGCCGCCATCGTAGTAATAAGCGGGTGCCGGATAGAGGCTGTCACTGGTGTAATAGCTGCCCGCGCCGCCCGCGTCCGGTTGCACGAAGGAATAGCCGGTGGCGCAGCCGGCCAGTGCGAGGGTACCGGCGCCGAGCGCCACAACCCGCGCAAGGCAGCTCCACGCTTTCGATCGAGTCGTCGTCTGCATGGCACACCTCCCGGACAGCCGGTTTGGATCGGGTGGCGGGCGACTCCGTGGCGGCCCCGCCAGGAACGACTTTACGCCTGCTGCACTTAGGGGTTGCTTAGATCCCGTCGGTTACCGGCCCCCTGCGGCCAGCATGCGGGTCAGGATTTCGCGCAGGTCGAGCGATTGTTGGCCGCGTGCCAGCAGTTCGCGCAGCGACGCTTCCGCCGACGCGCGGCGCTTCGGCTCCAGCCGCATCCAGTCCTCGAACGCCTTGGCAAGCCGCGCCGACAGTTGCGGGTTGCGAGCGTCGATCTCCGCCAGTTTGCCGGCAAACCAGCGGTGGCCTGCGCCGTCCGGACGATGGAACGCGACCGGATTGCCGCGTGCGAATGCGCCGAGCAAGGCCTGCACGCGGTTCGGATTGGCAAGCGTGAAAGCAGGATCACCTTCCAGCGCCTGCACGCGTTCCAGCGTGACGTGCGCGGGAATGGTGGCCTGCAGCATGAACCACTTGTCGAGGGTCAGTGCGTCGCCATCGAAACGCTGCCGGTACAAGCGCAGGCCCTCGGCTGCTTGCGGCGCATCGCTGCGCACCAGCACGGACAATGCGGCAAGACGATCGGTCATGCCACGCGCATCGCCGCATTGTGCGAACGCAAGCTCGGCTCCGGCCGCCGGATCGTGGCGCGCCAACAACGCGAGCACGCGCCCCTTGAGGCGGCGACGTGCGGCGGCATCCCGATCGAGTGCACCAGTCTCGCCGGCATGGAGTTCCTGGTACGCCGCCACCAGTGCATCGCCCAATCGTTGCGCGAGGGCATTCTCCAATTCTTCGCGTGCGGCGTGCACGGCATCCGGATCGAAAGGCGCGTGACGCGCGCCCAGTTCAAGCGCCGAGGGTGGCGTCAGCAGATCGGCCAGCAGCGCGGGATCGATGTCCGTACGCCCGACGAACGATCGGGCCAGGGCCTCCAGCCAAGCATTGGTGGCGGCACGCGTCCCCTCCTGCGCGAATGCTTCATCGAAGGCGCGCGCCGCCAGCTGCTGCGCGGCATTCCAGCGGTCGAAGCCGCTGGCTTCGTGCCCGAGCAACAGCGCAAGTTGCGCAGGCGTGTAGTCGAAATGCACCCGCACCGGCGCAGACAGGCCGCGGCACAGCGAAGGCGTCGGTCTGGCGGGGACATCTTCGAAAACGAAGTGCTGCTCGGCCGAGGTGAGTTCCAGTACACGTTCCCCGGCGGCCGCCGTGGGGTCGCCAGCGAGCCGCAACGGGACACGCGTGCCATCATCGGCGAACGCTGCAAGGTTCACCGGAATCGGCACCGGCTGCTTGTGCGGCTGGCCGGGTGTCGGTGGAGTGCGTTGTGCGAAGGCCAACGTGTAGCGTTTCGCGGAAGCATCGTAGTCGTCACGCACGCGGACTTCGGGCGTGCCTGCCTGCGCATACCACGCGAGGTACGGGGACAGGTCCACGCCGTTGGCTTCACCCAGCGCCGCCAACAGGTCGTCGATGGTGACGGCTTGCCCGTCGAAGCGCGAGAAATAAAGATCCGTCCCGCGCCGGAAACCTTCGACGCCCAGCCGGCCTGCGATCATGCGGATCAACTCCGCCCCCTTTTCGTACACGGTCGCCGTGTAGAAGTTGTCGATCGCCTGGTATGCGGACGGGCGCACGGGGTGCGCCAGCGGCCCTGCGTCCTCCGGAAACTGCACGCGGCGCAGGGTGGACACGTCTTCGACGCGCTTCAAGGCCGGCGAATGCATGGCTGCGCAGAAGCTGTGTTCGCGGAACACGGTGAAGCCTTCCTTCAGGGAAAGCTGGAACCAGTCGCGGCAGGTGACGCGATTGCCACTCCAGTTGTGGAAGTATTCGTGGCCGATCACCGCTTCGATGTGCCGGTACTCATCGTCGGTGGTGGTGTCCGGGTCGGCCAGCAGGTATTTCGAGTTGAAGATGTTGAGACCCTTGTTCTCCATGGCCCCCATGTTGAAGTCATGGGTTGCGACCACGTTGAACACCGGCAAGTCGTAATTGCGGCCGTAGGCACGTTCGTCCCAGCGCATCGCGCGCTCCAGCGCATCCATCGCGTAATGGCAGCGGCCGATCGCATCGGCCTCGGCCCACAGGCGCAGCATGGCTTCGTGACCGTCGGCGGTGCGATACGGCCGTTCGATCTTTTCGAGGTGGCCCGCCACGAGCGCGAACAGATAGCTCGGTTTCGGGTGCGGATCGACGAACCGCGCGAAATGACGGCCGTCCGGCAGTTCGCCCTCACCGGTTTGCGCGCCACCGGCCAGCAGCACGGGAAAGCGTGCGCGGTCGGCGATCAATGTGACGTCGTAGCGCGCCAGCACGTCGGGGCGGTCGGGGAAGAACGTGATGCGGCGGAAACCCTGTGCTTCGCATTGCGTCAGCAGGAAGCCGTGTTCGCGCGAACCGGAAACGTACAGCCCGGACAACTGACTGTTGCGTGCGGGGTCGATGCGTACGTCGAGTTCCAGCACGCTGCCGTCGCGGGCATCCGCGACGACAAGCCCGGATGCGTCGAGCCGGTAATCGCTTGCCGTCAGCACGCGGCCGTCCAGGCGGGCGCCGGCGAGTTCCAGATCCTCGCCGTCGAGCTGCAGGGGCTCGGCGCGATCGCGCGCCAGCGTGAGCCTCGAACGCACCCGTGTTTCATCGATGCCGAGCTCGAATTTCAGCTCGACTTGGGTGACCCGCCACGCGGGTGGCTGATAGTCGGCGAGGCGGATTGTTTTTGCGGCCTGGCTTGCAGCGGAAGTCTGGGTGTCCATCGCATCATTTTATCAGCCGTACCTTGCGCATCAGTGCCAAAATGAACGGCAGTCCGCCTTGATGACCCGCGCACATGGTCCGATTCGAAGCCCCGTCCCTCAAGGACATTCGCAGCGCCGCCGCGCGCATCGCGCCGCATGCACGGGTGACGCCTGTGCTGCAGTCGGCCGAACTGGATGCGCAGGCCGATGCCACGATGTTTTTCAAGTGCGAGCACTTGCAGGTGGGCGGCGCGTTCAAGTTCCGCGGCGCCTGCAACGCGGTGTGGTCGCTCGGCGATGAAGAGGCCGGACGCGGCGTGGTGACGCACTCGTCCGGCAACCACGGTGCGGCGCTGGCGCTGGCCGCGCGGACGCGTGGGATTCCCGCGCACATCGTGGTACCCGAAGGTGCCGTCGCGGCCAAGCTTGCCAACATCGAACGCGCGGGCGGCATCCTGCACCGCTGCGCGCCGACGCAGGCCGCACGCGAGGAAGCCTGCACGAAGGTGCAGCGCGAAACCGGTGCGACGCTGGTGCATCCTTATGCCGACGCACGCGTGATGGCAGGCCAGGGCACGATCGTCCTGGAGTTGCTGCAGCAGGTTCCCGATCTCGACGCGGTGATTGTCCCGATCGGTGGCGGCGGGCTGGCTTCCGGTTGCGCGATCGTGTTGCACGCACTCGCGCCGGCTGCGCGATTGCTCGGCGCCGAACCGGCGGGTGCCGACGACGCATTCCAGTCCTTGCAGCGGGGCGAACGTGTCACCGACATCAAGCCGGACACCGTTTGCGACGGCTTGCGCGCAACCATCGGCGAACCGAACTTCGCGCTGCTGGGCGCGCACCGCGTCGAAGTCATCCGGGTGGACGACACAGCCACGCTCGCGGCGATGCGTCTCGCATGGAACGAGCTCAAGCAGACGATCGAGCCTTCGTCGGCGGTCGTGCTGGCGGCACTCCTTGCGCAGCGCGAACGTTTCGCCGGGCAACGCGTCGGGCTTGTGCTGAGTGGCGGCAACGTCGATCTGGACGCACTGCCCTTTATTCGGGGGTAATCACTCGACGGTGACCGATTTGGCGAGGTTGCGTGGCTGGTCCACGTCGGTGCCGCGCAGCACCGCGACGTGGTAGGCGAGCAACTGCAGCGGCACGGTGAACACGGCGGGCGCAATGAAGTTGCCGCCCGCGTCGATCTTCATCAGATGGCCGCGATTGCCATTCAACGACACATCGGCTTCGTCGTCGGCGAACACGTACAGCTGGCCGCCGCGCGCGCGCACTTCTTCCAGGTTGGATTTCAGTTTTTCCAGCAACTGGTTGTTGGGCGCGACCGCGATCACCGGCATGTCTTCGTCCACCAGCGCCAGCGGGCCGTGCTTCAGCTCACCCGCCGGATACGCCTCGGCGTGAATGTATGAGATTTCCTTGAGCTTGAGGGCGCCTTCCATCGCCACCGGGTACTGCGCACCGCGGCCGAGGAACAACGCATGGTGCTTGTCGACGAATGCCTCGGACAACTTCGCGATCGCAGGCGCGAGCTTCAACGCATCTTCGAGATGGCGCGGCAGGCTGGCGAGTTCGCCGACCAGCGGAGCCAGCCGGCCGGGGTCGATGCCGCGCAGGCGGGCGAGCTCCAGCACCAGCAACGCCAATGCGCTCAATTGGGTGGTGAACGCCTTGGTGGACGCGACGCCGATTTCGGGGCCGGCGCGGGTCATCAGCGTGAG
>DATEKI010000297.1:0-5134 GCA_035277545.1 Rhodanobacteraceae bacterium
ACACGATGGCGTGAAGCTGGAAACCGTGTCGGGTTTCCGCAGCATCAATTACCAGACCGGCCTGATCCGCCGGAAACTGAAAAGCGGCATGAGCATCCAGAAGGCACTCAGCATCAACGCGGTGCCGGGTTACAGCGAACATCAGACCGGCTGCGCGGTGGACCTGACCACGCCCGGCGTGCCGGCGGCGGACGGCAGCTTCGAGCACAGCAAGGCGTTCACCTGGCTGCAGCAACACGGCGCCGAATACGGTTTCCATCTTTCGTTCCCGCCCGGCAACAAGTACGGCTACGAATACGAGCCGTGGCATTGGCGTTATATCGCCGGAAACGCGAACGCCCGGTAGGTTGGGCTCAGCGGCCTCATGCGAACCCCAACGTGCCCGTTCGTCAACGTTGGGCTTCGCCGATGAAGTCCGACTCGGCGCCAACCTACGCGCGATCGGACAACGTGAAGTCGGTGTACCGGAACCGGTCGTCCCGCAAGGTCGAAGCGCCGCGCTCGAGACGCAATGATTCGGTGAATAGCGGTCCCGCGTAACTCAACGTATGGAACTCGCCGCGCTCGCCGCAGGGATCGACCGCAGCGGGCAAATCGCCGAGCAACGCGGGGTCGAACTCGCGGCCGCTGAACGATCCATCGAGCTGCCGCGTGTCCACGCACGTCAGCACCGCACGATGGCCCTCTGCGCAGAACCTTCGCGACAATTCGCGCGTGTCCGATCCCCATAGCGGAAACACGCCGGACCACCCGGCGCCCGCGAGTTGTCGTTCGCGGTACGCGCGCACGTCTTCGAGGAACAGGTCGCCGAACGCGCAGTGGCGAAGGCCGGGCCAGCGCTCGCTCGCTTGCCGCAGCGCGTCCGCATGCGCGGCCTCGTAGGCATCATTGCCGGAAGGCCAGGCGATCCTGCACTCGATCAGGGGCAGCCCGATGGCCGCAACCTGTGCCTGCAGGACGTCGCGCCGGATACCGTGCATCGAGACGCGCTCGAACGTGCCGGTGACCGTCGTGAGCAACGCGACGACCCGCCACGCCGGATCGTCACGCAGCGCCGCGAGCGCCATCAGGCAATCCTTGCCGCCGCTCCAGGAAAGCAGCGTGGGTGTCGGCACGGCGTTCACGGCGACAACGGCTCCTCATTCACGACTTGGACTCCAGTGCAGGGACAGCATGACATTGCGCCCCGGCTGGTTGTAGTACCAGGCCGTTTCGTAGTGCTTGCCGAACACGTTGTTGAGCGCAAGCTGCAGCTTCCAGTCGTGATTGACCGCCCAACCAGCGCGCAGGTTCGTCAACGCATAACCGCCGAGCGGATGCTGGTTGGCGATGTCGTCGTACGTGCGTCCGGCGATGTACCAGCTTGCGCCGAAGCTGAAACGTCCGAAGCTGCGATCCGCATCGAAGCGCGCGCTCCGGCGCGGTCGCCGCGGCAATTCGTTGCCGTCATAGAAGCCGCCCGCGGCATCGTCGCGCGCGTTCATCAGCGTCGCCGTCGCGCGCACGTTCCAGCCGGCGAGCTTGCCGCCGATAACGCCTTCGAATCCCGTGATGCGCGCGCGGTCGATGTTGTTCGGCAGGTTGAGCGCCGCGTCCCAGGTGATCAGGTCACTGACGTCGTTGCGATATGCCGACAGCGACCATTGCCCCCAGTCGGGCGTGCCGCGCAAACCGATTTCGAAATTGCGCGAGCTTTCCGGGCGCAGGTTCGGGTTGGAGAACCCGGGGTAATACAGGTCATTGAAGGTGGGCGCGCGGAACGCGGTGCCCCAACTCGCGGTGACGCGCAGATCCTTCGCGAAGTTCCAGCCCCACAAGACGCTGCCGGTGGTCTTGCTGCCGAACTGACTGTTGTCATCGCGACGCACGTTGGCTTGCAACGACTGCGCGCCTAAGCTGCGCTGCCACTGCGCGAACACGCCGCGGTCGGTGCGAGAGTCCTGCGTGAAGGCGTAGTTGCTGGCTACCGCTTCGCGTTGCCAGTCCATCCCCGCGCTGAGCAATCCACCGCCCAATGCGATATCCGCCTGCAGGGAACCCAGCGTGCGGCGCGTATTGAAGTGATCGACGTAAACGTCCTGCAGGAAATCCTCGTCCATATCCACGCTGCTGCCGACGCGCAGCGAAAGGTTCAACTTGTCGTTTGGACGGAAATGCAGCTGACCGCCCAGGACCTGCGTCGAGTAGTCATCGGAATCGCTGAAAGTGCCGTCGTACTTGTTGAAGCCCTGCGTGCGCATCGCCAGCGCATCCGCACTCCATTGCGCGTTGAACTGGTACGCGCCATGGACCGTCAGCGCATTGTCGTGGAAGCCGTCGCGGTCGGGCTGGTCGGCGAAGCACCCCGCGAACACTTCCGCGGCACCGACACGGCAGGCGTTGATGCCCTTGGTCTGGTCGTGCGTGGCCTGCACCGCGATCCAGCCTTTCTCGCTGGCGGCGGAAAATCCGGAAGACGCCTTCCAGTGCGAGTAACTGCCAATGCCAATGCTGGTGTTCGGCGTGAATGTGCCTGGCGCGTGCCGCAGGAAAATCTGGATCACGCCACCGATCGCTTCCGAACCGTACAGGCTCGAAAACGGCCCGCGCACGATCTCGATGCGCTGGATCTGGTCGACCGGAATGTCCTGGATGGGCGTGGTGCCGGATGTCGCGTTGCCGACGCGGATGCCGTCCACCAGCACCAGCACCTGGTCGGCGTTGGTGCCGCGCAGGAACATGGACGTCTGTTTGCCCGGACCACCCTGGTTGCTGATCGCCATGCCCGGCGTGTCGTTCAACAGGTCCTGCAGCGACGACGGTTGCAGCAACTCGATTTCCTCGCGCGTGATCACGGTGACCGGCGCGAGCGTCTGGTCTTCGGTCTGCGCGGTACGCGTGGCGGTGACGATGATCTGGCCGAGCGTGGTCGGCGCTCCTTCCGCAAGGGCTGCAACGGGAACACAGGCGAGTGCGGCCGCCACGCAGCAGCCGAGCCAATGACGATGCAATTTCACGAATACTCCTGTCCGCGCCTGCCCGCGCGGTTAAGTGGGCATCAAGGACAGGCGAAGGAGTGCGGCGCCATGCGCGATGTCGCATGACCCCGAGCACAAGCCCGCCGCTTGTCCGGTTCGTGGAGCCTGGGCTCCGGACCCACGGCCGGTCTCCGGGCTCGCGAGCGAAGGCTTGTCGCCTCCACCGATCCGCGCCTTCCCGAGCTGGGGCTCAGTGGCTTCGTGCGGAACGTTGCTCGCCTACCGTTGCGGGGGCAGCTCCGGAATGGCCGTCCATTTGCACGAAGCCAATGGAACAGCGTCACCGGATTCCCGTTTCAACCGTCCGCTCACGCGGACGGTCACCTTGGGCAGTGCGCATCATAGACGATCATCGGGTGTTCGTCACACGGTCACGGTGCGTGCACACTGCGCGACGCATGCTGGGCGCCTCGCTTCTTGCCACAGGACAACCTTCGCACGAGATGTTGCGCACGCTGAGACCCGTCGCCTCGTTGCTCACCGGTACCGCGCTGTTGCTGATCGGCGTCGGCCTCCTGAATACGCTCATCCCGCTGCGCGGGATGAATGCCGGTTATTCCGGCACGCTGCTGGGCGGGCTCACGTCGGCGTACTACGCCGGTTATTTCATCGGCACGTTCGCGATGCCGCCGCTGGTGCGCCGCGTCGGCCATATCCGCGCGTTCGCCTTCTGCGCCGCGTGCACGGCGTGCGTGGTGCTGCTGCACGCGCTGGGCAGCAATCCGATCGTCTGGCTGCTGCTGCGCCTGTTGACCGGCGTCGTGCTGGTCGGGCTGTACGCAATCATCGAAAGTTGGCTGAACGCGCAGGCGGCACCCGCGCAACGCGGCACGGTGTTCGCCGCGTACATGGTGGTGAACCTGTGTTCGCTGGCGCTCGCGCAGCAGCTGTTGCGGATCGGCGGCCAGCCGTTCGTGCTGTTCACGGTGATCGCGCTGGCGATCTGCGCCGCGACCCTGCCGGTGCTGCTGACGCGCCAGGCGCAACCGCAGCCGCAGGCGACGCCGAAGCTGCAACTCGGTTTGCTCATCGAGGTCGCGCCGACGGCAGGCGCGGGCGCACTGCTGTCCGGTCTTGCAATGGGCGCGTTCTGGGGATTGCTGCCGGTGTACGCGCGCAGGATCGGATTCGACACCGCCGAAGTCGGCACCTACATGAGCGTCGCAATCCTGGGCGGCGCCGCGCTGCAGTGGCCGCTCGGACGGTTTTCCGACCACCGCGATCGCCGCGTCGTGCTCGCCTGGGTTGCGGCCGCGGCGGCGCTGCTGGCGATCGCCGCGCTCGCGGCAGGCGGGCGCGAATGGCCCGCGATGGCAATGATCTTCCTGTTCGGAGGCGTGGCCTTCGCGGTGTATCCGATCGTGGTCGCACACCTCGTGGAACACGTGACACCGGACAACCTGCTGGCCGCGAGCGGCAGCGTGCTGCTGGTGTACGGCGTCGGCTCCGCGCTGGGCCCGCTGATCGCAGGCGTGCTGATGTCGGGTATGGGAACCTGGTCTTTGTTCGCGTGGTTCGCCGGCACGCACGCCTTGCTTGCCGGCTACGCGGCGTACCGTTTCAACGTGCGCCAGCGCGCGCCGCTGCGCGAACGCCGGTTCCAGCCCATGTTGCGCACGACGCCCGCCGCATTGCGGCTGCTGCGTTCAGCCGTACGCGGCACGCGCGACGCGTGAACGGATCAGTCGTTGGGCAAACTGCCCCGCCTCGAGAACCACAACGCGCCGAGCGTGCCCGCGGCGCCGGAAAGCAGGTACAGGCCCACGTAGTCCGCACCCAGGAAATGCGCCAGCGCCAACACCACCAGCGGGGCGAAGCCTGCGCCGATCAGCCAGCCGAGGTCGGATGTGATCATCGCGCCGGTGTAGCGGTACTCACTGGGAAAACCGGAATTGACCGCACCCGCAGCCTGCGCATGCGAAAAACCGAGCAGCGCGAAACCGACCAGGATGAACAGGTAGCCCTGCACCGTCCCCCCGGAAAGCATCAACGCGGTCCAGCCGCTGTAGATCGCAATCAACACGCCGCACACGCCCAGCGTGGTGCGGCGGCCGAAACGGTCGGCAATGCGGCCCGACAGCAGCATGCAGGGAACGGCTACCAGCGCGCCGATGATC
>DATEKI010000298.1:0-2927 GCA_035277545.1 Rhodanobacteraceae bacterium
CGCGCCATCGAGATCATCCAGGAACTGGAGCCGTTCAAGCGCAACATCTATTCCGGTGCGATCGGCTGGATCGGCTGGTGGGGCGACGCCGACACCGCCATCGCGATCCGCACCGCCGTGATCCAGGACGGCCGCCTGCACGTGCAGGCCGGCGCCGGCATCGTCTACGACTCCGATCCCGCCGCCGAATGGGAAGAGACGATGAACAAGGGCCGTGCGCTGTTCCGCGCGGTGGCGCAGGCGGTGCGGGGACTTTGAGTTTCCCTCTCCCTCCGGGAGAGGGTGCCCGAAGGGCAGGTGAGGGTACGCGCTCGCAAACTCGGCCATCGCTGCCGTTGTAGGGCGGGTGACAATCCGCCTTCCGAATGCTTCGGCGGGATTCGCTACGCTTCTCCCGCCCTACGGGCCCTCTCCCGGAGGGCGAGGGGAGAGTCACGCCAGCGCGCGCACCTTCACCACCGCCGGATCGTCGGCGTGGTCGATCAGCAAGCGGCGCACGCGATCCTGCCAGAGACGTCCGAATTCGCGGCGCTGCGCGGCGTTGGCCTGGCCGCTCATGGTCAACTGCATCAGCGGGCGCATCATCGGATCACCCGTGACGCGACCGGCGTCGATTTCGACTTCGACCTCGTCGCCGGTGTCGTTGCGTTTGAAACGCACGCCGGCGACGTCACCCTGCGCGTAGTGCAGCAAATGGTTCCGCACATGGCGGCCGCCGAGGCCGTGGAAGCCGTTCGCAGCGGCGGCGCCGGTGACGAGGGTCAGCACTTGGCCGATCACGCCGGTGACGCCGGCGTCCTCCGCGTCGTTCAAGTACACGCTGATGCCGCCGCGCTCGGGCAGTTCGTTGCCATACAAGTGGCGCAGCGCGGCGCGCACGCTGAGCCACCCGCCGGCGACGGTGGGGCAGGAGTGCCCGGCCAGCCGCACCGCGTCGGCGTAGTGGTACTCGATCACGCCGTCGTCGCTGGCGCCCAGCAGTTGCGCGAGACCGTCGTGCAACCTGAGCGCCGGCACGTCGGCGAAGAAATCCGGGAAAGCCATTACGCGGTCACCACGAAATCGATTACCACCGGGCCGTCGCCGCCGCGGGCCTGGTAGATGACGTCGATGCGGTCGCCGTAGCGTTGCTGCATCTGGTGCAGCAGCGGAATCGGATCGTGGTCGTTCACGAAGCGCATGGCTTCGCCGGCCTGCAACGCGTCGAGCGCGCCGAAGATCGCCGAATGGCGGAAGCGGTGCGCGATCGCGCGCGCGTCGAACGGGTAGGGTGTGTAGACCGGGGTTTCTGCGGGCGTGTTCATGCACGGGCTCGGGTGTCGGGGACCGCGCAAGCATGCGCGAGCGCGGCGCCGCGCGTATTGACTTGAATCAGGGTGACGTGGTGTCCGCTGGCGCGGCGGCATTTCCGAGAAAAGCATCGCGTTGTGACGCAGGCTCGTTGCCGATCTTGCGGACTTCGGCATAGAACCGGGTCCAGTCGCCGTCGCATCGCTTGAACAACGCGGCGAACGCGGGCACGCCGCGGTCATACAACCCGAATGGCAGCAGCTTGGCGTTGTTCAATGGCGTGTCGAACCAATGGTCGTAGCCCGGGTATCCATGCCATTCGGTGTCGCGCAGATGTTCGTAGCCATGCCGCATGTCGGCGAAGGTTTGCGCCTTGCGTTCGCGCTTCACCGCGTCGGCAACGTCGCTGGCGTACAACGCCTTCAGCTTCCCGCGCGTCGCCAGCACGAGTTCGGTGAATTGTCGCTGGCGTCCGGCTTCCGCGGGATCGGGGGGCGTCAGATGGTTGTCGGCGCGCCACTGCTTCAGCCCTTCCCGCTGCACGAACGTCGCGAACGATTCGTTGAACGCCGTGTCGCCCTTGACGTAGAACTGCTGGTGCGCGAGTTCGTGGAAGATCGTGCCGACCATCTCGTCCTCGCTCCAGTGATCCATGGTGCTGAGCAGGGGATCGGCAAAATGCCCCAGCGTGGAATACGCCGGCACGCCGCCGACCCAGACATCGTCGCCTTCCCGTTTCAACTTGTCCGCCAGCGCCTCGGCGCGATCATGGTGGTAGAACCCCTGGTATGCCACGCAGCCCGCGAACAGGAAGCAGTGTTCCACCGGTTGCAGCGAAAGTACCGGCGTCGCGAACACGTTCCACATCACGAACGGGCGGTGGATGTCCGCGTAGGTGGTGTAGCTTCTGTTGCGCGGCAATTTCAGCGTGTCGGACGCGAACGCGCGGGCGCGCAGCGCCAGTTGCAGTCGTGCGCGCAAGGCCGGATCGACATCGGGATCTGCGATCACCTTCCTGATCGGCACGCGCGCGCGCAACACCGCCATTTCGCCCGCGGCCAGGTGGGCGTAATAGCCGACGGTGGAGCAGCCTGCGAGCGCGCCGCCGACGGCGGTCAGCGCCAGCGCGCGGGCGATCGTCTTGTATCGGTGGCGGCGGGCATTCACACTTGCATCCTCTCGGGCGCCCCGGTTCCAGATGGACGGCCATGCTGCTGCTGATCGACAACTATGACAGCTTCACGTTCAACCTCGCACAGTATCTCGGCGAGCTTGGGCAGGACGTGAAGGTGCTGCGCAACGATGCGGTAGATGTCGCTGGTATCCGCGCGCTGGCGCCGGAACGCATCGTGATTTCGCCGGGACCGGGTACGCCCGACCAGGCGGGCGTCTCGCTGGGGCTGATCCGCGAACTTGCGGGCGCCATTCCGATCCTCGGAGTATGTCTCGGCCATCAGGCGATCGGACAGGCCTTCGGCGGCAAGGTGATCCGCGCCAAGGAAATCATGCACGGCAAGACCTCGCCGATCCGGCATCGTGGCGCCGGCGTGTTCGCGGGGCTTGCCGATCCGTTCGAGGCCACGCGCTACCACTCGTTGGTGGTGGAGCGCGCGAGCCTGCCGGAATGCCTCGACATC
>DATEKI010000299.1:0-2895 GCA_035277545.1 Rhodanobacteraceae bacterium
GCTCGCCGTGGATCACGGCGCGCACGGCCAGCTCGGAAATCTTGCCGGAGATGGTGCGCGGGATGTCGGCCACCTGGAGGATCTTCGCGGGCACGTGGTGCGGGCTGGCATTGGCGCGGATCTGCTTGCGGATTCGCTCGCGCAAGGCGTCGTCGAGCGTCACGCCCTCGCGCAGGCGCACGAACAGCACGATGCGCTCGCTGCCTTGCCAGCGTTGCCCGACCGCGACGGATTCCAGCACTTCCGGCAGTTGTTCGACCTGCCGGTAGATTTCCGCCGTGCCGATGCGCACGCCACCCGGGTTGAGGGTGGCGTCGGAGCGGCCGTAGATGATGATGCCGTCGTGACGGGTCAATTCGGCACGATCGCCGTGGCACCACACCCCGGGCACTTTGGAGAAATACGCGGCCTTGTATTTTTCGCCTTCGGGATCGTTCCAGAACATCACCGGCATCGAAGGGAAGGGCGCGGCGCAGGCCAGTTCGCCGGGTTGCTCGCGCACCGGCTGGCCCGCTTCGTCGAGGATTTCGACCTTCATGCCGAGGCCGCGGCACTGCAACTCCCCGCGGTACACGGGGAGCAGCGGATTGCCCAGCGCGAAGCAGGAAACGATGTCGGTGCCGCCCGAGATCGAGGCCAGCAAGACGTTTTCCTTCACGTCGCGATAGACGTAATCGAAGCTTTCCGGCATCAGCGGCGAACCGGTCGAGAGGATGGCCTTCAGTTGCGTGAGCTTGTGCGTTTCGCGCGGCTTCACGCCCATCTTCGCGGTGGCGTCGATCCACTTGGCGCTGGTGCCGAAGATGGAAATACCGACTTCATCGGCGAGGTTCCACAGCGCGTTGCCGTCGGGCCAGGTGGGCGAGCCGTCGTACAGCACCACCGCTGCGCCCACCGCGAGGCTGGACA
Organism: Rhodanobacteraceae bacterium; assembly: GCA_035277545.1. Classification (GTDB taxonomy): domain Bacteria; phylum Pseudomonadota; class Gammaproteobacteria; order Xanthomonadales; family Rhodanobacteraceae; genus 66-474. Next base: position 910 of record DATEKI010000299.1, read on the forward strand.
CCAGCCAGTTCCACATCATCCAGCCGCAGGTGGTGTAGTAGAAGATGCGGTCTTCGCGTTTCAGGTCGGTGTGCAGCACCAGCTCCTTGAGGTGCTGCAGGAGGGTGCCGCCGGCACCGTGCACGATGCACTTGGGTTTGCCGGTGGTGCCCGAGGAATACATGATGTAGAGCGGGTGGTCGAACGGTGTCGGGACGAATCCCAGCGGATGGTCTTCGCCGCCCGCGAAATCGTTCCAGCTCGTTGCATCCCGCAAGCCGTCGACCTGCAGGGGTTCGCCGGAATAGGGGATCACCACGCACTTTTCGATGGACGGGATCGCCGCCAGCACATCGCGCACCTTGGCCAGGCAATCGTGGCGCTTGCCGCCGTAGGCGTAGGCGTCGGCGCAGAACAGCACCTTCGGTTCGATCTGGCCGAAGCGGTCGACGATGCCGTTGACGCCGAAATCCGGCGAAGCCGATGACCAGATCGCGCCCAGCGAGGCCGTCGCCAGCATGGCGATGATGGTCTCCGGCAGGTTGGGAAGGAAGCCGGCGACACGGTCACCCTTGCCGACGCCCGCCTGCTTCAGCGCGTGCGCGACGCGCCCCGCGACGGCGTGCAATTGCGCGTAGCTGATCTCGCGCTTGTGGCCCCATTCGTTGCGGAAGATCAGCGCCGGCTTGTCGTCCTTGAAACGCAGCAGGTTCTGCGCGAAGTTGAGCTGCACGTTCGGAAACCAGCGTGCGCCGGGCATCCTGCCGCCATCGACCAGCGCCGGCTCGAAGTCGCCGGTGGCGCGGATGCCGCAGAACTCCCACACCAGCGGCCAGAACTTTTCCGGATGCCGGACGGAAAAATCGTACAGCGGCAGCCAGCTGCCGATGTCCGCATTGCCGGTGGCCTCGCGCACGAAGCGGACGAACCGGTGCAGGTTGGTGGCGTCCCTGCGCTCGGGGCTGGGGGTCCACAACGGGGCGTCGTTCGGCATGCCGGGTCCGGGTTGGAAAACGCCGGAATTGTAATGGATCAGCCTGTCACGCTATTCGTTTTCACGGATGCCCATCGCACGGACCGCGGTGCGGCAGTGCACGCAGCGGTTGTGACCGCGCCCGCGCTTTGGGTGGGCGATCCGGAACGGCGCTTGAATCGTGCGTTGTGCAACTGCCTGCGCGGGCGGTGCGCTGGTATAAAGGCGCATTCAGCCACGTTGTGGACACCGCGATGCCACGCCATTCCTTGCGTACCCAGGGCCAGATGCTCGGCTTGTTGTTGATCCTGGGTGCGGCTCCCGCCATGGCGGCCAGTCCCCCGACCCTGTTTACGCTGGCTTCCGCCACACCGAGGGTGCTTGCGCAAGGGGCGCAGAAATCCTGGGCCATCAACATCAGCGAAGACACGGCGTTTGACTCGATCTTCAAAGGGGGGATGTGGCTGCCGACCCCGTCCGGCGGACGGATTTACGCGAAGTACCAACGCCATATCCTGCACGACAACGGCACCTGGACCTGGGTCGGTACCGTTTCAACGGTGCATGGCGACCAATCCGTCGTGCTGACCTTCGGCGCGGATGCCGTCTTCGGCCTGATTCCCCAGGCTTCCGGGTATCCGCTGCGCATCGTCACGAAAGGCGGTGAAACGCGCGTGGTGGAGACCTCCGCGGCGATGGCGCGTTCGACGGAGCAGTTGCGCCTGCACAGCAGGCCGGACTACTTCGTAGCGCCTGAACCTGCCCACGCCGCACATGGCACCAGCAAACTGTCGGCCGCGGCCAGCGCGCCGGTGCAGGCGGCCGCATCGGGCCCGGTGACGATCGACGTCATGGTGGCCTACACGCCGGGTTTCGTGAGCGAGTTGGGCAGCCCGAGGGCAGCGCTCGCCCGGATCCAGAACCTGGTCGACCTCACCAATCAGGCGTATGTCGCCAGCGGTGTCAACCAGCAGATCCGGCTGGTCAATACGGTTGAAGTCAACTATCCAGACAACAACTCCAACGGCAGCGCG
>DATEKI010000300.1:0-7013 GCA_035277545.1 Rhodanobacteraceae bacterium
CGCTGCGATCACATCGTCGCGTCCCGGATGGTTCACGCCGGTTTCGACGAGGTAATGCGCGTAGAACGGTTCGTCGATGACGGCCGTGTCCCCGCGGTTCTCCCACGCGCGCATCATCGCGGTGGAAATGTTGCGCGGCCCCGACCACATCGCGATGCGCAAGCCGTCGCGCATCGTCACACCTGCACGCCCGCGCGGCTTTCGGTTTCCACGAGCTGCCTGTAGACGTCCTGCAGGTGTTTGCACATCGGGCCGCGCTTGCCGTCGCCGATGATGCGTCCATCGATCTCGTGCACCGGCGTCAGGCCCGCGAAGGTCCCGGTGACGAAGGCTTCATCGGCACCGTACACGTCGGTCAGGCTGAAATCCTTCTCGAATACCGGAATCGAATGGTCGCGGCACAGGCGCACCACGTTGCCGCGGGTGATGCCGCCGAGGCAGTACTTGCCGGTGGACGTCCATACCTCGCCCTTGCGCACGATGAAGAAGTGCGTGGAGTTGCAGGTCGCGACGAAACCGTGCGGGTCGAGCATCAGCGCTTCGTCATAGCCGGCCTTCTGCGCCTGGATGCAGGCGAGGATGCAGTTCAACTTGGAATGACTGTTGAGCTTAGGGTCCTGCACGTCGGGCGCGCCGCGGCGCACATGCACGGTGAACAGGCGGATGCCGCGCTCGACGGTTTCCGGCAGCGGTTCCTTGTATTCCGGCACGATCACGATGGTCGATGGACCGATCACGAAGCGCGGATCCTGGTGGGGCGTGGCCTTGAGGCCGCGCGTCACCATCAGGCGGATGTGCACGTGGTCGCGCATGCCGTTGGCGCGCACGGTTTCGACGATGCGCTGGGTCAGCTGCTCGCGCGTGAGGCCGATATCCATGTCGATCGCCTTGGCGCCTTCGTACAGGCGATCCATGTGCATGTCGAGGAAGGGCAGGCCACCGTCGTGCACGCGCAAGCCTTCCCACACGCCATCGCCCAGCACGTAACCCGCGTCGAACACGGAGACTTTTGCCTCGTCGCGCGTGACCAGTTCGCCGTTCAAGTTGATCCTGATCGCGGCGTTGCGCGCATCGGGCGTGTAATCGTGGGTGCCTTTGCTCATGTTGCGTCTCGCGAGATCATGGGGCAAGGATTCTGTGTGTCTATGCATGCTTCCACAACCCCCATCAAATCCTTTCAGGATTTGATCGCCCCCTTCACTCAAGGGGGCTGAAGATCAAGAGCCGTGGTTTCGGTTCTATCTGTCTAAATCCAGATTTCCTTCAATGCGCGGCTGAAGTTCAGGCCGAGCACCTTTTCCGCGACGCGCGCCGAATAGCCGTGTTTCAGCAACGCGTCGGCCACGCGTTCGAGTTTGCGCGGCGTGTTGATGTCGGGAAGGTAGGGCGGACGGTTTTCGCCCGGCGCGCCGACGCCTTGCCTGCGGCGATCTTCCGCTTCCTGCTTCAACGCCTTCAGTTCGACCTCGGTGACGGTGAAAAACGCCGTGTCGGAGCCGATGCCGACGTGGTCCTCGCCGCAAACCTTCAACGCATGGATCATGTGCTGCATGTAGTCGGCCAGCAGCGGCTGGCGGTTTTCCGGCGTGAGGAACGGCAGCATGTAAATGCCCATCACGCCGCCCTTGTCGGCCAGGGCCTTCATCTCTTCGTCGCGCTTGTTGCGCGGGTGCATGAACACGGCGCGGCAGCCGGCATGGGTGATCAGAGGCGGCGCGCGCGAAAGCGCGATGGCTTCGGTGGTCGTGCGGGTATTGGAATGGCTGAGGTCCAGCGCCACGCCCAGCTCGTTCATGCGCGCGACGGCCTGGCGACCGAGCCCGGTGAGCCCGCCGGTTTCGCCATCGAGGCAACCGTGGCCCAGCGGCGTGTCATGGTTGTAGCTCAACTGCATGATCAGCACGTCGAGCTTGCGGAACAGGTCGATACGTTCGAGTTTGTCTTCCAGCATCGAGGCCGCCTCGAACGAGAAGATCACCGCCAGCCTGTTCTCGGGCTTGGCGCGTTCGAAGTCGGCGTGGCGGCGTACCTTGATGAAGCAATCGGGATGCGCTTCGATCAGCGCCTGCGCAGCGGCGATGTCGGCGATCGCTTCTTCGAACGTGCCGTTGGCGCCGCCGAGCGTGGTCTTGAGTGCGGTGACGCCGGAATCGGCAAGCGCCCCGAATCGTTCCGCATCGTCGAACTGGCGTCCGAATGATTCGAGGGCGTTGCAATCGAGCACGAACGCGTTGCGATAGAGGTCGGCGCTGTTCAACGTGGAGCCTTCGATGCAGACGGCCGGTGCAGGCATGCGCGGCAACGTATCACGAATCGCCATTGAACCGCTGCCCGCCGCCCACATGAAGACGGGACGGGCTATCCACGGGAGCGGCCGATGTTGCTGGATCCGATCAAGCTTGGCGCGCTGGAACTGCGCAACCGCATCGTGGTGTCGCCGATGTGCCAGTACTCCTCGCCGGGCGGTGTGCCGACGGATTGGCACCTGGTGCATCTGGGCAGCCGTGCGGTCGGCGGCGCGGCGCTGGTGTTCACCGAGGCGAGTTCGGTTTCGCCCGAAGGGCGCATTTCGCCGGACGATGCCGGCATCTGGAACGACGCGCAGGCCGAAGCGTGGTCGCGCATCGTGCGCTTCGTTCGCGGTCAGGGTGCGGTGGCAGGCGTGCAACTCGCGCACGCTGGTCGCAAGGCCAGCACCGATGCGCCGTGGCGGGGCGGTGGTCCGCTGGATGCGGAACACGGCGGCTGGACGCCCGTGGCGCCGAGCGCGATCCCGTTCGATGCAGGCTATCCGATGCCCGCTGCACTGGATGCGGCCGGCATCGCCAAGGTGATCGCTGATTTTCGTGCAGCCGCTCGGCGCGCGCGCGCTGCCGGATTCGAGGTGATCGAAATCCACGGTGCGCACGGTTACCTGGTCCACCAGTTCCTGTCGCCACTATCGAACACGCGTACCGACGAGTACGGCGGCTCGCTGGAAAATCGCGCGCGGCTGCTGCGTGAAATCATCGCCGCGGTGCGCGAAACCTGGCCGGCACCGATGCCGCTGTGGGTGCGTTTGTCGGGAACCGACTGGGCCGAAGGCGGGTGGGATATCGACGAGTGCGTGGAGCTCGCACGCATGCTGCGCGCCGATGGCATCGACGTGATCGACGTGTCGTCCGGCGGTACCGTGCCGCATCCGAAGGTTCCGTCCGGCCCCGGCTATCAGGTACCGTTCGCCGCGCGCATCCGCCGCGAAGCCGGTATCGCCACGGCCACGGTCGGGCTGATCACCGATGCGCGTCAGGCCGAAGAAATCCTGCATCGCGGCGACGCCGACCTCATCGAAATGGCGCGCGAGTTCCTGCGCGATCCGTATTTTCCTCGGCGTGCGGCGAAGGAACTCGGCGAATCGGTCCGCGTGCCCGAGCAATACGCACGCGCGTGGTGAGACGTAGCGCAGGTCTTGACCCGCCATGAAGGGACGTGATCCGCCGTGAAGGGCATCGGCGGGTTGAAACCCGCCCTCGTTCATTGGCGGGTTGAAGGGCGCCCTACATGCCGGGGTGGTACGTCTTTGCCGTATGGTCCTTCAACTCGTCCGGCCAGAAATACACGGTGCGCAAATCGCCCGAAGCCCAGCGGTGCTGCTGGTCGGTGAAGTGCGGTGACGTGGGGTCGCCGCTCTGGCCGCCGACGTGGATCGCGCGCGCGCTCACCTTGGGGCCGAACTCGATCACGGCGACGAAGCTGTTGCCGCTGCGGCCGTAATACTTCTTCGTGCCCGGCCACTGGTGCGTGTTGGAGGCTGCCAGCGAACCCCAGCGTGACGAGGTGAACGGCACCGCGATGCTGGGCTTCGAATCGTCGAAATGCGGGTGCACGGCATCATCCAGCCGCTGGTAGCGGTTGACCGCGCCCCACGGCACGCCCCAGTAGCCGAAATCCTTTTGCAGACGATCGACGACATTCGCGAGCGCGTCGAGGCGGGTCTTCGAATCGGCCTTCTCGGCGATGTAGTCGATCTCGCGCATGTCGGTTTCGTGTGCATCGAGGCCGCTGGCCTCGGCCTTGGCCGACACTTCGTTCCAAAGCGTGTCGCCCCACCACACGGCCAGCGTGGTCGGGATCGACGCGATGCCCCAGCGGTCATCCCAGGTGCGCAATACGCCTATGGGACCCGCAAGTTTCGCTTTCAGCGGATCGCTCGAAGGCAAGCCATCGTAATCCTTCACCAGGATGGGGATCAATCTTGCGAAGGCGGGCAGGTACGAATCGAACGCATCGGTGATCAGCTTGGCCTTGGTGAAACCGCTGGCGCCGGTCAGCATTTTGGTGGCGTGCTCGCCGCGCGCGTTCGGGCCGAACGAATCCATGTACTGCGGGAAGTCCGCGCGCTTCGGGCTGTCCTTGCCGGCCGCGGAGTAGGGCCAGTCGTTGGTGTTGAACACCCAGCCGGTGCCGGGGTTGATGACGTTGGGCATGTCCTTGAGCGGCGTCATGCCTTGCCATGCGGTCGCGGGATTGCTGCCGTCGACCGGCCTGGTGTAATCGAAGGCGTTGTCGCGCTTCGGGATGAACTGCGGTGCGAGGAACGCGATCTCGCCCTTGTCGTCCGCGAACAGCGTGTTGTTGGACGAGTTGGCCTTGAGCTCGGCCACCTTCATGTAGCTGGCGAGATCGCTCGCCCTGGTGCGCAGCCAGCTTTGTTCCAGCGCGGGAATCGGGCGGTTCATCAGCGCCTCGGCGATCCACTTGCCGTTGTCCTCGGCGACGATCGGACCGTGCTGGGTGAAGTACGCGGTGAACGTACGCGCCTTGATCGAACCGTCGTCGGCGCGGTAACGGATGGTGATGTCACGGCTGGTGACCGGCAAATCCTTGTCGCCGAACTTGTAGAAAACCTTGCCGTCCTTCTTCGAAATGGTCTCGGCGAACTGGTCCACCGAATCGACGCCGGTGGACGTGTGCATCCAGCCGATGTGCTTGTTGAAGCCCTGGTAGATGAAAAACTGGCCCCACGTCGAGGCACCGTAGGCGTCCAGCCCTTCGTCACTGGAGATCTGCGATTCGCTGCGGAAATTGAAAGTGACGTGCGGATTGATCAGCAGCAGCGCGTGGCCGTTGGCGGTGAGCTTCGGTGCTATCGCGATGCCGTTGGAGCCGGTCGGCTCGATCCACGTCGGCGGTACGGTCTGCGCCAGCGCAACGGTCGTCGCATGGTCGGCGCCGTAGAACTTTGCGAGCTTCGCGAGATCCACGTCCTCGATGTCGCCACCGATGCTGCCCTCGGTGAAGGACAGCGCCATCCACGGCTCGTAGTGCTTGATGACTTTCGGCTGCACGCCCGGGTGCGTGGCGAGGTACCAGTTCATGCCATCGGCCCACGCGTTCATCAGTTTCTTCAGCCATGCGGGACTTTTCGCGTAGTCCTGCTTCAGCACGACCGGATCGATGAAGAGCCGGTAACGCAGGTTGTCCCAGATGGCTGATTCGCCCTCGGCCTGCGCGCTCCAGCCGAGTGCGGTGAGGTAATTCATCTCGACGCGGTTGAAGTCGTCCTCGCACTGCGCGTAAATCATCCCGAACACGGCATCGGCATCGGTCTTGCCGTGGATGTGCGGAATGCCCCAGTCGTCGCGGGTGATCGTGACCGCTTGCGCTTCCTTCTGCAGGCGCGTGTATTCGGTACCCGCTTTCGCGACAGGTGTCTGCCATGCCGGCGGCGACGCCACGTCTTGCGCGGAAGCGGCGGGGGCGGCGGTCAGCAACGCCGCGAACAACGCGCCCGCGCAGACACAACCGGGCTTGGTGAAATGCAATGACATCGGTTATCCCCTCTGCAATCCGCGAATCCGCCCCACCTTATGCCGAACCGCGCGGCAAGGGAACCGCCGTTCGTCAGGGAGCATGGTTATCGAGACGAACGTGCAATGCGATTCCCGCAGTTTTCATGGCAGCCGCGGGAATCACATCCCCCCGCGCCTTCGGCGCGACCTCCTTCCTTCGGAAGAGGGTGGAAGCCTTCACGCCGCTCGCGTGCCTTCTCCTTCCGACAGGAAGGGAGATCGAGGGAGATGGCTCTCGCGACCGGCGCGTGTGCAGGTCGAGGAATCAATCCGCCTTGCGAAGCCATGTTTGCGTGCGGCCCAGCATCGGCATGCCGATGTAACCACGCACGTCGAGCTTCTGTCCGCCGTCCTTCAACGACAGCTTGACCTTGTACGTCTTGCCGTTGTGCGGGTCGAGGATCTGGCCGCCGTCCCACACGTCGCCGTCCTTCTTCACGCCCCACATGATGACCATGCCGTCCACCGGCTTGTTGTGGCGATCGCCCTCGCACTTGTCGCAGATCGGGTGCGTGCCCTGGTCGGAGAACAACACCTGTTTGACGGTGGCTTGCAGCGCGCCATCGGGCTGCTCGGTGATTTCGATGATGGATTTCGGCTTGCCGGTGGCGTCGTCGACCTGGGTCCAGGTGCCGACGGGGGTTGTGTCTGCGGCGAAGGTTTGTGCGGCGAACAGCAGGCCGAGCGCGAGCAGGGCGGTAACGAGGATCGTGCGCATGGGAATTACTCCGGATACGGTGGTGCCAGCCTGCGCGAGGGCAGGTTCCGCGTCAAGCGCGCCGGCTCGACGGCACGCAGCCTGACCCGCGTCAGGGAGCGGCGAACGGCCTCTGGCATAATTTCCGATCGTTTTCGCCAGCGCCGGGTCCTCTTGATGTCCGCTGTCACCGAACAACACGTCCGCGACCTGCTCGCGGGCATCGTCGATCCGCACACCGGCGTTTCGCTGGCCGAAGGCGGAACGATCCATGCGATCGGCGTGGATGGCGATCGTGTCGCGGTCGAGATCACGCTGGGCTATCCGGCGGCCGGATGGCGCAAGGCTTTTGCCGCTGAAATCAAGGCAGCATTGGAGGCCGACGCGGGAATCGCGCAGGCCGTGGTTTCCGTGACCTCGCGCGTCGCGACCCACAAGGTGCAGGGCAATCTGATGCCGCTGCCGGGCGTCAAGAACATCATCGC
>DATEKI010000301.1:0-9204 GCA_035277545.1 Rhodanobacteraceae bacterium
TGAGGACGGCGTCGGGCAACGCGTAGCCGCGAATCTGGCGCGCGAAGATCGGTATGGCAGCACGAATGGCGGCGACGGCGTAATCGGGCAGGGCGGTGGAAAGATCGATCAGGCGCACGCCGGGTTTGTAGGAAGGCGTGACGTCGCCGAGCGCTTCGCTCGCGCGGCCTGCAAGGAAATCCTCGACGCGTTGCGCCGGCGCGGTGTAATCGCCGCCGCCGAGTTCGAAGGCACGCGTTTCCCAATGCCGCTGCAGCGCGACGCCGGCCAGCGGGCCTTCGCCGTAGGCCGCGTAATCGGCGGGCGTGATGTCGCACACCAGCGCGGCGTTGGCGTTGCGCTCGTTGCGGGAATACTGGCTCATGCCGTTGGTCACCACGCGACAGGTCTCGCTGGTGGCGGCGACCACGGTGCCACCGGGGCACATGCAGAAACTGTAGACCGAGCGGCCATGGTCGCCGTGGTGGACCAGGTGATAGTCGGCCGCGCCGAGGACGGAATGCCCGGCCTGCGGGCCGAAGCGGGCGCGGTCGATCAGCGATTGCGGCTGCTCGATGCGGAAACCGATCGAGAACGGCTTGGGTTCCAGGTAGACGCCGCGCGCGTGCAGCATCGCGAAGGTATCGCGGGCGCTGTGGCCCAGCGCGAGGACGACGTGGTCGCTGCGCAGGGTTTCGCCGCTGGCGAGTCGCACACCGCGCACGTGGCGGACATCGTGCGTATCGTTTTCGACAACCAAATCATCCACGCGCTGGCCGAAGCGGATTTCGCCGCCCAGCGCCGTGATGCGCTCGCGCATTTTTTCGACCATGCCGACCAGCCGGAACGTGCCGATGTGCGGCTTGCTGACGTAGAGGATTTCTTCCGGCGCGCCGGCGTCCACGAATTCGCGAAGCACCTTGCGGTTGTAGTTGCGGGTGTCGTGGACGTTGCTGTGCAGCTTTCCGTCCGAGAACGTGCCGGCGCCGCCCTCGCCGAACTGGACGTTGGATTCCTCGTGGAGGTGGTGCTGGCGCCACAGGTCCCACGTGTCCTTCGTCCGTTCGCGCACGGCCTTGCCGCGCTCCAGCACGATCGGCGCCAGGCCCGCTTCGGCAAGGATGAGTGCCGCGAAGATGCCGCAGGGCCCGAAGCCGATGACGATCGGGCGATGTCCTGGTTGCCGGGTCGAAGGTGCGACCGGGTGGTAGTGCGTGTCGGGAGCGATCTGCAGGTCGCGATTATCCGCATGGCGCGCAAGCAACGCGGCTTGGTCTGCAACGTCCAGCTCCAGCGTGTAGACCAGCGTGATGGCGCCGCGCTTGCGCGCGTCGTAGCCGCGACGGAACACGGTGAATTGGCGCAGGGCGTCGCGCGCGATGCCGAGCCGTGCGCAGATGGCCGCGGGCAGGGCGTCGGGGGCGTGGTCCAGCGGCAACTTGAGGTTGGTGAGACGCAGCATGCGTGTCCAACGATAACGGCGTGGCGGACGGGCATCCCTGGCGCCTGGCAGCGGACATGAAAAAGCCCGCCGAAGCGGGCTTTTCCACAAACCTGGCAGGAAGGCTTACGCCACCTGCACCTGGTCCGCCTGCATGCCCTTCGGGCCCTTGACGGCGACGAAGGTGACCTTCTGGCCTTCCTGCAGCGACTTGAAGCCGGTGCCCTGGATGGCGCGGAAGTGGACGAACAGGTCGTCACCGCTTTCCGGGGTGATGAAGCCGAAACCCTTGGCATCGTTGAACCATTTGACTGTACCGCTTTGGCGATCCGCCATGACACTTGACCTTTGAAGATTGTTGATGACGCGGCTAAGAGTGGGGCGAACTCGCCGCAAAGATTTGCAGTGCATCCGGAGTTGCCCCAAGCGCTGCCCACCCATTGTACTTGACAATGCGCCCGTGTGCGCGCCGCTGGGCAGGGCAGGCGGCGCCCATCCGCACGCTGCGCAGGCGGGCCGGCGCCCGTCACCCCGTCATTCGAATGACCCCGTTTGCACATCCCCCGCGCGAAGGTAGCGGTTGACCAGCACGCCCCGGGACGTGGCTTTCGATTGCTCCAGCCGGAATGCCGACGCCCGCCCACGGTCGTCGAACAGGCGCTTGCCCTGACCGAGCAGGAGCGGATAGACCAACAGGATCAGCTCGTCGACGAGATCCGTGGCCAGCAGCTGGTGCACCAGGTCGCTGCTGCCCTGGGTCACGAGGTTTGGGCCGTCGCTGCGCTTGAGCGCGCGCACCGCGGTGGCGATGTCCGTGCCGAGCGCGTGGCTGTTCCGCCATGCGAGCGTGCCGGGGTGGTGCGTGGCGACATGCTTGGCGGTGCCGTTGAACAGGTCGGCGATGCCGCGGTGCGGCGCATCTTCCGCAACGTGCGGCCAGTACGCGGCGAAAATGTCAAAGGTGCGGCGACCGAGCAGAAGCTCGAACGGACGCTCGAATACACCGCCCATGACTTCATCGGATTCGCCCGCGAAGGGCCAGACCCAGCCACCGTGGATGAAACCGCCACTGGTGTCTTCCTCCGGGCCACCGGGCGCCTGCATGACGCCGTCGAGGCTGATGAACGCGGGAACGATGAGTTTGCGCATAGAGGGGCTCCGGTATCGATCGACGGGTCTGCCTTGCGTGCGACGGTCGAGGGACACGGAAATCGACATCGCTGCAACCAGCGCCATCGACCGTCCCTGCGCGCGTCGGGCAATGCGTGGGCGTCATCATGCATGGTCAACGTTGCGACGATTCGGCGAAAGGGTTCCGTCGTGTTGTTTCCACTGCCCGCGATCGCGCCACGTGCCGGCTCCCCGTCCATTGACTCGATGCTCGCGGTGGCTCTCTCGGCTGGACGGCCGATGTCGATTCTTGCGAGGGTCGTTCGTCGGGTTGATGCAATGGTTCTCGAACTGCCCAGTCGGAGGTGGAAGGATGACGACGCTCAAGGTTTATGGCGTGCCGCCGACGCGCGTGTTGCGCGCGCTCTGGCTCCTGAATGAGCTGGGGCTCGACTATGAATTGATGCCGACGGCTCCGCTCAGTGAAGAGGTACGATCGCCGGGATTCCTCGCACTCAATCCCGCAGGGAAGGTGCCGGTGCTGGTCGACGGGGACGTGGTGCTGACGGAGTCCTCGGCGATCCAGCTTTATCTGGCGGAAAAATGTCCGGGGGCTGGCTTGATTCCACAGGACATCGCGGAACGGGCGCAGATGTATCGCTGGATCTTCTTCCTGGTCACGGAAATCGAGCAGCCGCTGTGGCGGATCGCACGCAATACGGTGATCTATCCGGAACACAAGCGCATACCGGCCGACATCGGGACGGCGACCGAAGAGTGCAAGGCGATGCTGGCGGTGCTGGAAAAGCACATGCAGGGACGCGATTACCTCGTCGGCGACCGCTTGAGCGTGGCGGACCTCAATGCCGCCTATACCCTCGATTGGGCCAGGGAAGCGGGCATGCTGGAAGCCACGCCCGTACTCCGTGCCTACGTGGAGAAGATGTACGCGCGGCCGAATGCGCCGACGACGATCGCGGCTGCGTTCGCGGCTTCGTGAAACCATCGCGGGGTTGTTCGTCTGCTGTGCCGGCCGCATGTTTCCGCGGCCATCCGGGCCGGGCGTCCATAACGATTGCCGCGCCGGTTGAAGGATCTTGACCAGCCTGGCCGACATGCCGTTTCCCGACGGTGCGGCTGGCGTACAGTGGAAGCATGCGCGATCCGGATGACATGACGCTGGAAGGGCGAGGGCGACCTGGCGGCGGCAACACCACGCGCCTGCAGCTGCCCGGCGTGAAACTGTTGCCGCCGGCTGCACGCAAACGGCTGCGGCGGCAGGTGCTGGCGGTGTTGAGCCGGGATGCGCCGGCGCCGGATTACGATGCGCCGCCGGGCGATCCCGGCCTGTTCGGGCCCGACAGCGCGACGTGGAAAATCCATGCGGATTTTCCGTCGATGATGGCGGGTGGTTTGGCATCCCTGATGTTGCAGGCGCTGCACCCGCTGGCGTTGGCCGGCGTGTGGGATCATTCCGCATTCCGCACCGACACGCTCGGCCGCCTGCGCAACACCACCGCGTTCGTGGGGCGCACGACCTACGCGCCGCGCGCGCCGGCCGAGGCGGCCATCGAGCATGTGCGCGCGATCCATCGCAGCGTGCGTGGCTTTGCCGAGGACGGACGCGCATACAGCGCAGGCGATCCGCATTTGCTCGCCTGGGTGCACTGCGCCGGATGCTGGTGTTTCCTGCGCGCCTACGAGCGCTACTGCCATGCGCCGATTCCACGTGTGGTGCAGGATCGCTATCTCGCCGAAATGGTCCGGATCGCCGAAGCGCTCGGCGCGCACGACGTGCCGCGATCGACGCTGGAACTCGACGCATTCTTCGCGCGCGTACGACCGGAGCTGGTGTTCGATGCGCGCACCCGCGAAACCCTGCGCATCCTCGGTTCGATCCGGTTGCCGATTCCGTTCGCGGGCTTCAGCCGCGACCTGTTCCTCGGTTCCGCGGCGGCGCTGCTGCCGGCGTGGGCGCTTGACCTGATGGGGCGGTCGAACCTGCAGCGCCTGGGTGACCGCAGTGCCGCGCGCGCCTTGCAGTTGATCGCCCCCAGCGTGCGCGATGCGATGGCCGAAGGCGGCCTGGCGTGGCGTGCGTGCCGGCGCACCGGCGCGGATTACGCGGCGCTGTATCGATGGGGTGCATCCGGTCGCCCGGTTGAAACGTCGCGCTGACGGCGCGGTGCAGGCAAGCGCGCGGCTGCGATGAGCCCGGCGTGGCGTTGGCCCCGGTCTGGCCGTCTCTGCAGTGCGGCGGCAAGGGGTTTGCTGCACGGCATGTTTTTTGCTTGGCAAGCACGGACATCCCACGATGGCCGGTCACGCGGCTTGCCCGCGCGCCGCCACCCGGACAGCGCCGATCCATGCGTCAACAGCATTCCGTCCAATCCTCTGCCGATCGTTTCCGGCGTTCCGTACTGATGGTGATCATCGCGGTGAGCGTGCTGGGCACGCTCAGCGGCTGGTACATCATGGCGGCGCGCGGACTGTTGTCGCCGGTCCTGCATGCGGTGCAGGTCGTGGCCCTCGTGGTGTTGCTGGCACTGTTCCTTGCGTCCTGGTTGAGGTTACTGCCGCAGCGCGTGATCGAATTGACCTGTCTCGTCTTTGCAGCGGGCATCTGCGTGGCATGCATGGCGTTGCGCATGTATTCGCCCGTCTACGGTGCCGCGATCGACCTCGAGCCGCTGTATATCTGGATACCGATGGTGTACGTCTTCGCCTTCATGCTGACCAATCACAAGACCGGACTCGTCGTTTCGCTGGGAATATTCGGGATGTTCCTCTGCGTCAGCCTGCCCTATCTGGCGCGGGACATCGACGGGCGGTATGCCAACTTCACCGTGCAGTTGCATGTCGTGTCGGCGGCGATGATCGCGACGCTGTACTTTTTTTCGCGGTATCAACACCACCTGCGCGTGGCGCAGGCGAGGGTCGGCCAGCTTTCGCAGCTGTCCAACACCGATGCCTTGACCCAATTGTCCAATCGTCGCGGCATGGCCGCGGCCATCGATGCCGAACTCGTGCGCTACGCGCAGGGGGGCAACGCGTTCGCGATGGTGCTGTTCGACATCGACCATTTCAAGGTAATCAACGACCGGCTCGGCCACGGCGCGGGCGATGCGGCCCTGGTGGCGCTGGCCCGGCGGGCGACCGAAGTGTTCAGCGGAATCGGCGAGCTGGGCCGCTGGGGCGGCGACGAGTTCGTCGCGCTGGTCCGGAACGTCGATCCCGTTGACGCGTCACGGATGGCCGATGCGTTGTGCGCGCACGTCGCGTCGGAATCCATCTCCAGAAACCGGCCGATGACGATCAGTTGCGGAGTGACGGCTGTCAGGCGGGGCGACAATATCGACAGCTTGTTGCAGCGGGCCGATGCGGCGCTTTATGCCGCCAAGCGTGCCGGGCGCAACCGTGTCGAAAGCATCCTGGAGGCGGACCACGCCGGTGGCCGGTGACCGGCGCGCCGGTCACCGGCTTGTGGCCATACAAACAATGCTGGTGCTTGCCGTCGGTGTTGGTGGAGATGATTTCGCCGGTCAACCCCGACGTGTCCGGCGGGCCGGATTCCGCCCGGTTCCGCCGCGGGCCGATCAGGGCTGATCCAGGCCGGATTCACCAGCAATTCGCAGGTGGCGGCCGATGCAGGCTGGCCACCTTCATGTCCGAGAGGCGTTAGATGGCCAGCGCATGCATGTTGCCGGAAAGGCTGTTGATGCGACCGACAGGTAGTTGCCATCCCGCGCCAATCGCGGGCCGCATGTCAGCGAGCAGCTGACGGAAGCACGTACAGGAAAGAGCTTGCCGCGTGCAGGTCTGGCGGAAGCGGGCGCGGCGGCGGCAGGGAAGGTCATTGCGCCACCCGCGAAGGCACACGCGAACAGAGCCATTGCAGCGAACCCGCAAACGAACATCGGCCATCCCCCAATGGCTACCACGCGCCAATGATCGCTTGGACGGCGATGGCGGAATCCTGGTTCATTCGCCCGTCGCGCTCGCGATGACCCACCCGAACAACGCGCCATCGGACCGGATCAAAGGGTCCAGGGTAAACGGCTTGTTCCACAGCTGTTTGGCCGAGGCGACCAGCGCGCGTGCACGCGGAGCATCCAGCGCGGCGCGGCACATCGCGTCGAGGCGGCCGTGGTGCGCCTTGATGGCCGAGGCCATCTCCACAATCTTGTCGAGTACCGGTGCCGGCCCGAGTTGGGGCTGGTGCTGGATCGCATGAGCTATCACGCCGCCCACGTTGCGGTACATTCGAAGGTCCCCGGCGGTGGCTTCGGCGTCGCGCAGCGACTGCAGCGCAAGGAGGAAGTTGTCGCGGACTTCCCCTGCAAGGGGATCGGAGGCAGATTTCCGGACGAATGCCACCGCGGCTTCGAATATGCCGGTTTGCATCAATCGCTCCACGTCGGCGAGTTGCGCCCGCGCGCTCCGCACGACGATGCTGCCTGCAGCGTGCGTGACAAACCGGATGCGTGCGATCGGTCGGCTCACCCGTTTCAGTTCGGCCATCGTGCGTTCGATCTCGGTGTATTCGATGGCGTACTGGCCGACGATCGTGTCGAATGAAGCATCCGGAAATGGCAGGTGTTCCGCCAGAGTGCGTGATGAATAGCGGATCATGTCGTCACCGGGACTTGTTCCGCCCGGGTGCAGGTCGGCCGCATCCACCGCGTTGATGGTCACGCGGATGTTGTGGCTGCTGGCGACCTCGGCCGCAAGGCGGGCGACGGCGCCGTTGCCCGAACAGACATCGAGGATTCGCGCCGCATTGGACATGGAACCGAAGAAGTGCTTCCAGCCGTCGGCGATCACCGGTTGATAGGTCGCCCCACCTTCGCCGCCGCACGACGCGAGGCGACCATCGCGCCAGTACTGGTCCCAGGCGGAGGTCGGCGTGTTCAACCTTCAGCTCCGTTGACAGGCACGGCAGCGGGTGAAACCCGCGTGGCCGGGTGTGCGTGAATGGCCGACGCGTCTGCGCCTGGCATCGCTGTCGCAGTCCTGCCTTCCGGCGCGGCCGTTGTTGGTGATTCCCGCTTCACGCACGCTTGTCCTTGGCATCCATCTCGATGGTTGCGTTCGATGGTGCTTCCTGCGCTTGCAATTTCGCGGCAACCTGCTCGGCATCGCGCATCGCGCGCAGCAGGTTGCGGCCGGCAAGTCCGGCCAGCTCGTCATCGCTCCAGCCGCGGCGCGCGAGTTCCTCGAACAGCGCGGGGTATTTGTCGACGCCGTCCAGGCCCACGGGCGTGGCGTCGATGCCGTCGAAGTCGCTGCCGATGCCGACGCTTCCGGCACCGGCGACCTTGCGGATGTGCTCGATGTGGTCGGCGACCTGCGCGATGGTCGCCTTGGGTTGCGGATGCTCGCGTTCCCATTTGTCCATCGCAGCCTTGGCGCGGTCGGGTTGACCGACGTACAACGCGTCGTATTCCGCGGCTGCGCCCGCGTGTCGGGCGTTCCATTGCGCGACGGCTTGCGAGACG
Organism: Rhodanobacteraceae bacterium; assembly: GCA_035277545.1. Taxonomy (GTDB): domain Bacteria; phylum Pseudomonadota; class Gammaproteobacteria; order Xanthomonadales; family Rhodanobacteraceae; genus 66-474. The sequence goes on from DATEKI010000301.1 coordinate 8,029, forward strand.
AAGGGAGGATAGAAGTTCACCATCACCACGCCGTGATTCTGCTTGACCATGCGCAGCACATCGTCCGGCACGTCGCGCGGATGGTCGTCCAGCGCGCGTGCACTGGAGTGCGAAAAGATCACCGGCGCCCGGGTGGTTTCGAGCGCGGCCTTCATGGTGTCGGGCGACACGTGCGAGAGATCCACCAGCATGCCCAGCCGGTTCATCTCGTGCACGACCGCGCGGCCGAAGGGTGTCAGTCCGTGGTGCACGGGCGTGTCGGTGGCGGAATCGGCCCAGTCGGTGTTCTTGCCGTGGGTCAGCGTCATGTAACGCACGCCCAGCGCGTAGTAGTCGCGCAGCACAGCCATCGAGTTGTTGATCTGGTGGCCGCCCTCGACACCGATAAGGCTGGCGATGCGCCCGGATTTCTCGATGCGTTCGATGTCATCGGCGGTGGCAGCCAATTCGAAATCCCGCGGATATTTCGCGACCATCGTGCGGACGATGTCGATCTGCTCCAGGGTCATCTGGACCGCTTCGGGACCGGTGACCGATGTGGGAATCCACACCGACCAGAACTGCGCGCCGAGGTGTCCCTTGCGCGCGCGCGGGATGTCGGTCATCAGATGCACGGCCTTGTCGCCGGCCTTGCCGCGCAGGTTGGAGGTATCGGCAGCGAGGTCGATGGCGCCGACGTTGCCGAACTGGCTGCGGATTTCCCACGGCAGGTCGTTGTGTCCGTCGATCACTGGCGTTGCGGTGAGCACGCGGTCGACCCGCGCAGACGGATCCCTGCTGGATTGCACGGCGAGGGCGATGCAGGGCAGGGCTGCCAACAGGCAGGCGGCGGTTCGAAGGTGCTTGGTCATGGCGTCCCCGGTGATGGCCTGAGTAGTACCCGCAACATCGCGGCGCGTTGCTGCAGGTACTCGAGCCTACCATCGTTCACGCGCACGATTCTTGATAAAACATCGACATCGCAGGTCCGCGCAGCCCTCGCGCGTGAGCGAACAAGACTTGGGCCAATCCGGGTTCGCCGATTGCCTGGCTACCCACAAACCATCATCGCGCGGCACGGAAGATGCCGCGCCGCGCGGTGACGGGCGAAAGCTTGCAGGGATCAATCGATCCGGACGGTTCCTTGACGCGCTTCCAATGACCGGCGCCAAGCGAACAGACCGAGCAACGCAGCGC
>DATEKI010000302.1:0-10700 GCA_035277545.1 Rhodanobacteraceae bacterium
ATTGACGCGTCGGGTGAGGAATCCCACGCGACCTTCAGGGCTTCCTTGTAGTCGCCTTGCTCGTAGCGGCCGTTGGGGTTCTGGTCGAACCACCAGCCGATCGCGCGCGACCAGTCGTGCAGGCCGTGCATGTCCACGCCGGCCTTGAAGATGTCGGAATCGCGGGCCAACGCCAGCGCGGTGAGGTAGCCGCCGTAGGAGCCGCCCCAGATGCCGATGCGCGCGGGATCGACGCCGTTGACGTGCTGCAGGAATTTCGCGCCCGCGACGACATCCTGGTATTCGGTTGCACCGGCCGGTCCCGCGTGCGGCGGGTTGTGGAACGCGTGGCCGTAGCCGATGCCGAGCCGGTAATTCACCGACAACACCGTGAAACCGTGCGTGGCGAGATACTGGTTCACGGCGTAACTGTTGGAGTAGTAATCCATGTAATGCCAGCCGAGCAGCATCTGCCGCGGCGGCCCGCCGTGCACGAAAATCATGCCGGGCTGGTTGGCGCCCGCATCGGCGGTGCGGAACAGCTGGCCCTGGATTTCCGTGCCGTCGGCGGCCTTGAAGGTTACCGCCTGCGGGATCACCAGCTGCGCGGTCGGGAAATCGGCCGGAATCAGGCTGGCCTGCAGCGCGCGCTGATGATTGCCGTCGGATTGCATCACGGAAACCAGCGGCGGCCGTTGCGCGCCCGCGTCGATGTAGGCAACGGTACTGCTGACCGCGGCGGGCGAGGTCTGGATGCCGGTGCCCGAAGTCAGCGCTTTCGCGTCCGCACGATCGACGGAAACCTGGAACAGGTGCCGGCGGTCGTTGTCGTCTTTCGTCGTGCCGGTGTTGGCGGTGTAGACGATCGAGCGGCCGTCGGGCGCCATCACGACGTCTTCCACCATGAAGTTGCCGGGCGTCAGCAACGTCGGTGTTCCTCCGTTGGCATCGACGGAATACAGATGCGGCCAGCCATCGAGATCTGCGAGAAACACGAGCTTCGCACCCCCGTCAGCCCAATGCAGGTTGGAGCCGCCGGCCGTTTGCGGATACGAGCCGACCAGCGTGTCCGGGCTTTGCCACACCGCGTGCGCTTGTCCGGTGTGCGAATCGGCGACGCGGATCGACCACGGTTGCGGTGTCTGTTCGAGGATCGGTTGCGGCGGGCCGCCGTTGCCCGGTTGCCGCGTGAATGCGATCTGCGTGCCGTCGGGCGACCAGCGCGGATCGCCGTCCATGCCGGTCGAGGGCGACAGGTACAGGATCGGCGTGCGGTCATCGGCGAACACGCCGATGAAAGCGTGGTCGTCGCGGTTGGAGACGAACGCGAGGCGCTTGCCATCGGGCGACCAGTGCAGGTCGCCGTTCTTGCCATGGTCGAAGAACAGGCGCTTCGGCTTGGCCTTGCTGTTCGCCGCCAGCGGCGCGGTCCAGACCTGGTCGTCCTTGATGTAGGCGAGCTCGCCTTTCGAAGAAAGTGCCGGTGCATCGCCCTCGGTGAGTTCGCGCGCGGTGCTCGCGCGCAGGTCCACCGCCCACAACATCACCTTCGGTTCGACCGGGCTGGACGCGGGATCGACCGCTGCTTTCACCGGCCAGTTGGCGTCATGGTCGCCGCCGCGCACAAACACCAGCGCATCACCCGACGGCGAGAACGTGAGCTGCGTGATTTCCTGCCCGTCATCGTGCGTGAAGCGCGTGACCTGGCGCGGCTTGAAGTCTGGCGCCTTCGCCACCCACACGTTGCGCACGCCGTTCTGGTTGATCACCCAGGCGATGCGATCACCCTGGTGCGCGGATGTCAGGTCGAGCGGGAAGGGATACGACAGCACCTGTTCCAGCGTGAAGCCGGTTTGCGGCGATGCCGCAGCGGCGGGCGCTGCCGGCGAGAACGCAAATCCGGCGGCGAGCAACCCCGCCAACATGGCCCCGTGCAATCGGTACATGGCGCATCCCCTCGGTTGGGTGAATCAGGATGATTGAAGCGGCCGCCGGCTCGTTCCAGTGCCGACGGTCATGGTCGGGGTGACCCGGCATACTAGCCCTATGGATGCGAGTGCGTCATCGCCACACGTGGTGGTCCTGGGCGGCGGGTTCGGTGGCTTGAACGCCACCCGCGCGCTGGCCCGCGCGCCGGTGCGCGTGACGCTGGTCGACCGCGCCAACCACCATGTATTCCAGCCGCTGCTGTACCAGGTCGCGGCGGCCAGCTTGTCCGGCCCCGACATCGCCGCGCCGCTTCGGCATATCGTCCGGCGGCAACGCAACGTGACTGTGTGGATGGAGGAGGTGACAGGCATCGATATCGCCGCGCGGCGCGTGCACGCGGGCGGGCAGACGGTCGACTACGACTACCTGGTGGTCGCGACCGGCTCCACGCACGCGTATTTCGGGCACGACGCGTGGGAGAAGGATGCGCCGGGGCTCAAGACCATGAATGACGCGTTGGCGATCCGGCGGCGGATTCTTTCCGCCTTCGAGGCGGCCGAACGCGAACCCGACGTGGAACTTCGCAAGCAATGGCTCACATTCGTGATCGTTGGCGCAGGTCCGACCGGCGTGGAGCTGGCGGGTACGCTGGCGGAAATCGCACACCACACGTTACCGCGCGAATTCCGGATCGCACATCCGCGTGACGCGCGCATCCATCTGGTGGAGGCCGGCCCGCGCGTGTTGTCCGCGATGCCGGAAAGCCTTTCGGCGGTTGCGCGGCGCAAGTTGGAGCGCATGGGGGTTGACGTCCATACGGGCGCCGCGGTGACCGGTATCGATGCAACCGGCGTTCGCATGGGCGATGAACATATTGATGCACGCACCGTGCTGTGGGCGGCCGGTGTCGCGGCGTCATCACTGGGAGATCAGCTGGGTGGCGAACGCGATCGGGCCGGACGCGTGAAGGTCATGCCGGACCTGTCGTTGCCGGGCCATCCGGAAGTGTTCGTGATCGGCGATCTCGCGTGGGTCGAGCAGGACGGCCAACGCGTGCCCGGCATGGCGCCCGCGGCCAAGCAGATGGGCACGTACGTGGCGCACGCCATCGGTGATCGCATTGCAGCAAAGACATCACGTCCGTTCCGTTACCGCGACTACGGCAGCCTCGCCAGCATCAGCCGGTCGTCGGCGGTGGTCGACCTGCGCGGCTTGAAATTCTCGGGATTCACCGGTTGGCTGTTCTGGCTGTCCGCGCACATCTTCTTCCTGATCGGCTTCCGCAACCGGCTGGCCGTGATGTGGAACTGGGCGTGGTCGTACCTGACCTGGCAACGCAATGCCCGGATCATCGTCGGGCGTGGAAGCGGAGAGCGTGGAACCCCTGGATAGCTTTTCGTCATCCCGGCTAAGGCCGGGATCCAGTGCCTTTGCTCCCGCACACGAGTCCCGCCTTGGCGGTAATGACGAAAATCACAGGTCCCACATGGGCCGCGTCCAGCGTGGTCGCGCACCGCACGCCTCGAAAAAGGCCTTGCCGCGTTCGCTGACCCACGAATCCGCGACGGCGATCAACTCGCCGTTCCCGTAAATCAGCGGACAGCGCGCACGCAGCCACGGCGCCATGCGCGCCTGCTGGAACAGGTCGCGCAATTCGCGCGTGTGAAGATCGCCGGCCGGTTTGATCCGCTCGCCGCCCTGGCGCAATCGCACCTGGAGTGGCCGATCGAAGGGCGTGCCACCGGCGTGATGCGTTTCCGTTTCAAGAAGAAGCGTTCCGCAATCGCCGGGCAATGCGAGCGGCGCGCCACTCCATTGCGATTGCCAGTTTTCCGGAACGGCTGCCAAGGGCAGCATGGCGTGCAGGCGGCCATCCCAGATCCGGACTTCCGTATGCCCCCACGCGACGACCGGCACGCTGTCAATTGCCGCATTCGCGGCTTGCCGCTCGAGTTCCGCGCGCGATGCGTCGGGTGGATGACCGAGGCCGCGTGCATGCAACCAGGTATCCAGCACCGGTGCGCGCAACGCTTCGGACAATGCCAGCCAGCCGGTGATGTCGAGCGTGTCCGCGTCACGCCGCAGTGTCGACAGTGCGGTTTGCGCGGCAGCGTCGATGTAATCGGCGGCCACTCGGCATAGGTGTGCCGAATGAAGAATCGATGCATCGGCGTTGGGCCACTGGAGAGCAATGTTCGGCAGGATTTCGGTACGCAAGACATTGCGGGCAAAGCGTGGATCGGCGTTGGCCGGATCATCGATCCGGGGAAGTGCATTTCCAATCAGATACTTGCGCAATGCTTCACGTGGTGTTTCCAGCAAGGGACGCCACAGGAAACCGCGCGCGAACGGGCGCAGTGCGCGCATGCCGCCCAGGCCTTCCGGTCCCGCGCCGCGCAACAGCTTCAGCAGCACGGTTTCGACCTGGTCGTCGCGATGGTGGGCCAGCGCCAACCATTCGCCGTCCCGCAGGTGTGCGGCGAATGCTGCGCGGCGCGCGCGCCGCGCAGCGGCCTCGATGCCTTCGCCGTGTGAATCGTCGATCTTCACGCGAACGACGGTCAGCGGTACTTCCAGTGCCTCGCAAAGATCCGTGCAGTGGCGTGCCCACGCCGCGCTTTCATGGTGCAGGCCATGATCGACGTGCAGCGCGCGCAGCCCGCACCCGCGTGCCGCCGGCAGTTGCGCCAGCGCGTGCAGCAACGCGGTCGAATCCGGGCCGCCGCTGAAGGCGATGCACAATGCCGGCGGATCATCCGTGCGCAGCCGTTCGCGCAACCCTTCGAGCCACATCGGGTCAGCCCTTGCCGGGCTTCGCACGGTTGCGCACGTGGAGCGTCTTGGGGCGCCCCTCGCCGGCGCTGCGGCGTTCGATTTCGAACAGCGTGGTGGCGGCGACGAGGTCGCTCAACTTGCCGTAGCCGTAGCTGCGCGCGTCGAAATCGGGCCGCTGCTTGTTGATGATCGAACCGACCGCACCCAACGTGGCCCAACCGTCGTCGTCGGACGCGGCGTCGACCGCGTTGCGCAACAGGTTCACCAATCCGGAATCCTGCTTCAATTGGGCGGCGCTGCGCGGTTTCTGCGGCGCGGGTTCGTCCGGCTTGCCGGCGAGGTTTTCGACGTAGACGAACTTGTCGCACGCGGCGACGAACGGTTCCGGCGTCTTGCGTTCGCCGAAGCCGTACACGATCAGGCCGGATTCGCGGATGCGCCCGGCCAGGCGGGTGAAGTCGCTGTCGCTGGATACGATGCAGAAACCGTCGAAGCGCCCCGAGTACAACAAATCCATCGCGTCGATGATCAGGGCCGAGTCCGTGGCGTTCTTGCCGCGCGTGTAACCGAACTGCTGCATCGGCTGCACCGATTGCTTGAGCAATTCGTCCTTCCAGCTCTTCAGATGGTTGTCGGTCCAGTCGCCGTAGGCGCGCTTGACGTGCGCCGTACCGTACTTGGCGATTTCCGCCAGCAGCGCCTCGATCAGTGAAGGCTGCGCATTGTCGGCGTCGATCAGGACGGCCAGCTTCGAGGCGGATTCGGAGGCCATGGGCAACTCCGCAGCGATGGTGCGTCGATGGTAGCGCGCCACCCGTGTCCAGGCTTATTCCTGGTATTCGCCGTAGCCCCGCAGGCGCTGGTAGCGCTGCTCCAGCAACGTGTCGACGGGCAATGCCTGCAGTTCGTCCAGTTGGTTGAGCAGCACGGCCTTCAGGCGGATTGCCATGGAACGCGGGTTGCGGTGCGCGCCGCCGGTGGGTTCGCGGATGATCTTGTCGATCAGGCCGAGTTCCTTCAGGCGCGGTGCGGTGAGGCCAAGCGCTTCCGCGGCGTCCCTGGCGCGCCCGGCGTTCTTCCACAGGATCGATGCGCAACCTTCCGGGGAAATGACGGAATAGGTCGAGTACTGCAGCATGTTGACGCGGTCGCCCACGCCGATCGCCAGCGCGCCGCCGGATCCGCCTTCGCCGATCACGGTGCACACGATGGGCACCTTCAGTTCCGCCATGACTTCCAGGTTGCGCGCGATGGCTTCGCTCTGGCCGCGTTCCTCGGCGCCGACACCGGGATACGCGCCGGGCGTGTCGATGAACGTGAGGATGGGCAGGCCGAAACGTTCCGCCATTTCCATCAGGCGCAGCGCCTTGCGGTAGCCTTCCGGGCGCGGCATGCCGAAATTGCGGCGCACCTTCGATTTGATGTCGCGGCCCTTCTGGTGGCCGATCACCATCACCGGACGGCCGACGATGCGCGCCAGCCCTCCCACGATCGCCGCGTCATCCGCGTACATGCGGTCGCCGGCGAGTTCATGGAATTCGTCGCAGATCACCGCGACGTAGTCGTTGGTGTACGGACGGCCCGGATGGCGCGACAGTTGCGTGACCTGCCAGGGCGTCAAGTCCTTGAAGATTTCGGCGGTCTTGATGCGCAGCTTCGAGCGCAGCTTGCCGACCTCGTCGTCCACGTCAATGGCATTGTCGTGGCCGGCCGCGGTCAACCCGCGCAGCTTGTCTTCCAACTCGGCGATCGGCTGCTCGAAATCGAGGAAATTGGGGTTCATTCCCATTGCCTGATGGGGCAAAACCGCGATTATAGCGGCGGCCTCTCAGGGTGAGGCGGGCCGCGACAGGGAAGGTTGCACGGATTTGACGCCCGGCACTTCGGCAAGGCTGCGCAGGAGGTGCATGCTGACCTTCACGCGCCAGTCGTCGCCGAGCCGGATATCCGCGCTGCCGCGTTCGTTGCGGTAGCCGGTGAGCAGCAGCGGGGTGCGGCCGCCGCAATGTCCCGCGAGCGCGCGCTTGAAGGTGTTGACGAATCCGGCGTCGATGCCGTTGACGCCGACACGCAACACACGTGCACCAGCTTCGCAGGCTTCGTCCAGCGTCCACGCGCGGCGCGCGCGGATCGCGAGTTCACCGCTGAAATCATCCAGCGCGAGGCCGCCCTCGATCACCAGCAAGGCATCCGGTTGCAACAATGGCGCGTACTGCTGCATCGCCTCGCGGAAGAAATTGACTTCGATCGCGCCACTCCAGTCCTCGATGCGCACCGCCGCGCCGGTATCACCGCGCCGGCGCATTTTCACGATCATGCCGGCGACGGCCCATGGTGTTTCCGGCGCGCGGCGCCAGCGGTTCTCCTCGCCATCGCCACCGCCGCGTGGTGCGGGCGGTTCGTAGCGATCGGCGATTTCGCCGATGGGGCAGGTGGCGAGTTGCGCCAACACTTCTCGCCAGGGGTCGGTCGGATGGCCTGACAGATAGTGCCCGAGCGTGGCGCGCTCACCCGCCAGTTTGCGTTCCAGCGACCACGGCGGTTGCGCGGGTGTCGCGATGGAAACCGTTGCGACCGGCGCCAGCGCCGCGCCGAACATGTCGTTCTGGCCGGCCTCGCGATCGCGCAGGCTTTGTTCGGCGGCCTTCACGGCTTCGGGCAACCGCGCGGTCAGGGTGGCGCGATTCGCACCCAGCGAATCCATCGCGCCCGCCTGGATCAGCGCCTCGAACACGCGCTTGTTCAACTTGCCGGGGTCGACGCGCGCGCAGAAATCGGCGAGATCCCGGAACGCTCCGCCGGACGCGCGTGCCGCAACGATGGCTTCGCACACCGCGCGGCCGACGCCCTTGATCGCGCCGAGGCCGTAGCGGATCGCGTCATGCTCCACGGCACCGCCTTGCGCGATCGCGACGAAATGATGGTCCGACGCGTTGACGTCGGGTGGCAGCACGGTGAGCCCGATGCCGCGCGCATCCTCGATGAACTGCACCAGCTTGTCGGTGGCATCCATGTCGGATGACATCGTCGCGGCCATGAATTCGGCGGGATAGTGAACTTTCAGCCACGCGGTCTGATACGCGACCAGCGAGTACGCGGCGGCGTGCGACTTGTTGAAGCCGTAGCCGGCGAACTTCTCCATCTGGTCGAAGATCGCGTCGGCCTTTCGTTCCTCGACGCCATTCTGCATCGCGCCGTCGCGGAAGATGCCGCGATGCTTGGCCATTTCGGCCGGCACCTTCTTGCCCATCGCGCGCCGCAGCAGGTCGGCGCCGCCCAGCGAGTAGCCGCCGACGATCTGCGCCATCTGCATCACCTGCTCCTGGTACACCATGATGCCGAAGGTTTCGCGCAACACCGGTTCGACGCGCGGATCGGGGTAGGTGACGGGCTCGCGGCCGTGCTTGCGCGCGACGTAGCTAGGGATCAGGTCCATCGGACCGGGGCGGAACAGCGAGTTCAGCGCGATCAGGTCCTCGAAGCGATCTGGCTTGGCATCCTTCAGCAGGCGCTGCATGCCCGCGCTTTCGAACTGGAATACCGCGCCGGTGCGCGCTTCGCGGAACAGCTTGAATACCCCCGGGTCATCCAGGGCCAGCGCGGTAATGTCGAGAGGCGCCTCGCCGGTCTGCGCGCGCCGCGCGTTGATGGCTTTCACCGCCCAATCGATGATCGTGAGCGTGCGCAAACCCAGGAAGTCGAACTTGACCAGCCCGACTTCCTCGACGTCGTTCTTGTCGTATTGCGTGACGACGCCCGCGCCGCCGGGTTCCGAATACAGCGGCGCGAAGTCGGTCAGCGGTGTCGGCGCGATCACCACGCCGCCAGCATGCTTGCCGGCGTTGCGGGTCAGGCCTTCCAGCTTCAATGCAAGGTCGATCAGCGTACGTGCTTCGTCGTCCTGCGCGTAGGCATCGCAGAACTCGCGCACCACGCGATCGGATTCCTTTCTGGATTTCTCGCTCAACCCCAGCGCGTCGGAGAGCGTCAGGTCCAGCGGCATGCGCGGGATCAGCTTCGCGATCCTGTCGACTTGTCCGTATGGCATGCCGAGCACGCGGCCACAGTCGCGCAGCACCGCCTTCGCCGCCATCGAGCCGTAGGTGATGATCTGGCTGACCTGGTCGCGGCCGTACTTGTCGGCGACGTAGGCGATCACCTCGTCGCGGCGTTCCATGCAGAAGTCGACGTCGAAGTCGGGCATGGACACGCGTTCGGGATTGAGGAAGCGTTCGAACAGCAGGCCGAAGCGCAGCGGATCGAGATCGGTGATCTTCAGGCACCACGCGACCACCGAGCCCGCGCCCGAGCCGCGGCCCGGGCCCACCGGGATGTCGCGCGATTTCGCCCAGCGGATGAAGTCGGACACGATCAGGAAGTAGCCGGCGAAACCCATCTTGCCGATCACCTCCAGTTCGAGTTCCAGCCGCGATTCGTAATCCTCGCGCGTGTGGCCCGGGGCAAGGCCGCCTTCGGCAAGCCGCTGCTCGAGGCCTTCGCGCGACTGGTTGGCGATCCAGGTTTCCAGTGTTTCCTTCGCGGGCACCGGAAACGCGGGCAGGTAGTACGTCCCGAACGAAAGTTCCAGATTGCAGCGCTTGGCGAGTTCGACCGTGTTGTCCAGTGCCTCGGGAACGTCGGCGAACAGTTCCACCATCGCCTCCGCGGGTTTCAACCATTGCTCGGTGGAATAGTCGTGCGGACGGCGCGCATCGGAAAGCTGGTAGCCCTGCTGGATGCATACGCGCGCCTCGTGCGCTTCGAAATCGTCGGCGTCGAGGAAGCGTACGTCGTTGGTGGCCAGCACCGGCAGGTCAAGTTGAGCGGCAAGCTGCAGCGTGTGCGCGTTGAAGGCGTCCTCGCCGTCGCGTTGCGTGCGGGTGATTTCGAGGTACAGCCCGTCGTCGAAATGCCGGCGCAGGCCCTCGAGGATTTCCTGCGCGTCGCGTTCTCGTTGCGCGATCAGCAAACGGCCGCAGGCACTGTCACGTCCCGCGATCGCGAACAGCCCGTCCACGGCGCCGTCCAGCCAGTCAGCCTGCAATTGCGCGCGCCCGGCGTGCTGGCCTTCCAGCCAGCCGCGCGAGACCAGTCGGGCCAGGTTGAGGTAGCCCGCGTGGTCGCGGCAGAGCAGGGTCAGGCGGTCGGGGCGCGCAGGATCATCGGGGTTGGCGATCCACAGGTCGCATCCCACGATGGGCTTGATGCCGGCCTTTTCGCAGGCGCGATAGAACTTGATCTGCGCGAACAGGTTGGAATCGTCGGTCAGCGCCAGCGCGGGCAGGCCCAACCCGGCCGCGCGGTTGACCAGATTCGCCTGCCTGGCCTTGGCCGGATCGCCATATTCCGGCTTTTCCGGAATGCGGATGGTCGAATCGCGCAGCGAGTATTCACTGTGCGTGCGCAGGTGGACGTAGCGGATCGGCATGACGGGGTTCGTGGTATCCGTGCAAGCCTATTGCCGCCACGCGGGGGCGGCAAGCTTGACAGCTGACTTGATGGCAAGGGCCCGATCGGGTGTACCTTGCGTTCCTGGCGATTCAAACTGGGGCAACCCGTGGCCGCCAACCGGCCGCTCTTCCGGGTCGACTTTCCGAACAGGTAAAATCATGTCAATGAAAGGGGAACGTGCCGTGTTTTTACGCCTTGCAGTGTTCCTGGCGGCCGTCGCGTTGGCCGGGTGCGGATCGAGGTCGTTCGTCATGCCTGCGCAGGACGGAGCGTTTTGGGTCACGGGTTCGTCCGGGCATTTGAGTGGTGCCCAGGAGAAGGCCCGCCTTGTCGAAGACGCCGATGCGTATTGCGGGCACCGCGGCAAGTCTGCCGTCGTGATTGCTTCCAGCGAAAACGACGCCAAGCCCGGCACGCTCGCTGCGCCCGGCAAGCTGGCCCGCGCGACCGTGCAGTTCCGCTGCCAGTGACGTCAGGGTTTGGGTTTGATTGGCGGCGTGTTCCGTGCATTGCCCATCGTCGGGCTGGTCGTGATAGTCGATGCCGAGGCGGTACGCCGTGTGGCG
>DATEKI010000303.1:0-3300 GCA_035277545.1 Rhodanobacteraceae bacterium
CCAGCGAGTCCGCGCCCAGGTCGTCGACGAACGAGGCGTTTGGCGTGACGTCCTCTTCCTTGACCCCCAACTGATCGACCACGATCTTCTTGACGCGCTCTTCGATGCTGCTCATGAGACAGTGCCTCCCGGGACAAATGACGTTCGAGGTCGGGACTGACCCTTCCCCATCGACCCGCACGCGCCACGAGGCCCGCACGGTAAAGACTTCTCTCAACCAAGCCCCGCAGGACCGGCGCGGCGATCCATCGACTTGCGGATCACCGAACGAAAGGCGGCATATTACCCGGTTCCGATGGTCAATAGAACCATTGCAGGGCGCTCGCGACTTCCCGCCTCCGGACCGTCGCAGCGCTGGTACCGCAAGCACACGGGCTGCCGGGGACAGCAGGCACGCAGCGATTCCTACGCCATGTACATGCCGCCATTCACATGCAGCGTCTCGCCGGTGATGTAACCCGCGGCGGAGGATGCAAGGAACGCCACGGCGTGCGCGATGTCGGCCGCGTTGCCCAACCGCCCCAGCGCGATGGTGCCTTCCAGCGCCTTGCGCTGGTCATCGGTGAGCGCGCGGGTCATGTCGGTGTCGATGAAACCCGGCGCGACCACGTTGACGGTGATGCCGCGCGAGCCGACCTCGCGTGCCAGCGACTTCGAGAAGGCGATGATGCCGGCCTTGGCTGCAGCGTAGTTGGTCTGGCCCGGATTGCCGGTGACGCCGACGACGGATGCAATATTGATGATGCGCCCCTTGCGGGCCTTCATCATCGTGCGCATGACCGCCTTCGAGGTGCGATAAACCGAGGTGAGGTTGGTGTCGAGGATGGCCTGCCAGTCCTCGTCCTTCATGCGCATGAGCAGCTGGTCGCGGGTGATGCCCGCGTTGTTGACCAGGATCGAAAGGCCACCGTGTTCCTTCACGATCGAATCGATCAGCGCTTCCACCGCGGCGCCGTCGGTCACGTTCAGCACGCGGCCCGCGCCACCTTGCGCGGAGAGGCGCTGCGTGATGGACTGCGCGCCCGCTTCCGAAGTCGCGGTGCCGATCACCTTCGCGCCATTGACCGCCAGCTCGTCCGCGATCGCGGCACCGATGCCGCGCGTGGCGCCGGTGACCAGCGCGATTTCACCTGTCAGTTGTCGACTCATGGCAAGGTCTGCTCCAGACGCCTCAGGATTCCGGCCAAATCAAGGCCTGCGCAACGATCACCCGCTCGCCGTTGAAGGTCACGGCAGGCGATCCGTGCAGCACGTAGCCCAGCGCCAGAGCCTTGCTGACGCGCTGGCAAAACGCGTCGTCGTCCGGGCCCGTGAGCACGCGGTAAACGGGCAAGTCGTCTGGCGGAATCGCGGCATGGCTGGTCGTCATGCCCGAACCTCCGCGAGGGCCGCGCGCAAATCGGCCGGCATTCCGAGCGCACGTGCATCGATGGATTTGTCGATGCGCTTGCACAGCCCGGCCAGCACCTTGCCGGGGCCGCATTCGAAAATCCTGCTGGCGCCGTTCGCCACCAGCGATTGCACCGTATCGGTCCACAATACCGGCATGTACAACTGGCGCTCCAGCGCCGCACGAATGAATTCGATACCCACATGCGCCTTGGCGTCGGCGTTCTGCAGCACCGGAATGGCCGGCACCTGCCATGGCAATTCGGCCATGCGCGCGGCGAGTTGCTGCGCGGCCTCGCGCATCAACGGCGTGTGCGACGGCACCGAAACCTGCAGCTTGATGACCTTGCGCACGCCCAGTTCGCCCAGGCGCTGCGCGGCGCGATCCACCGCGCCCGCGTGACCGGCAATCACCAGCTGGCCCGGGCTGTTGTAGTTGGCCGGCGTGACGATTTCCGCACCCGACACTTCCCTGCAGACGTTGCGGATGACCTCGTCGTCCGCGCCCAGCACCGCCGCCATCGAACCGACGCCCGCGGGCACCGCAGCCTGCATCAGGCGGCCGCGTTCCGCGACCAGCGCCGCGGCCTCGCGCAACGGCAACGCACCGGCGCAAACGAGCGCCGAATATTCGCCGAGGCTGTGGCCTGCGACCTGTGCCGGCATCGGACCGCCCTGCGCACGCCACACGTTCCAGACCGCGACGCTGGCCGCCAGCAACGCGGGCTGCGTGTGTTCGGTCTTGCCGAGTTCTTCTTCCGGGCCATTCTGCGAGAGCGTCCACAAATCGAATCCGGCCCCTTCCGAGGCGTCGTCGAACGCCTTGCGGACTTCCGGGAATTCGGCCGCGAGTTCGGCCAGCATTCCTACCGACTGCGAACCCTGGCCCGGGAAGACGAATGCCAGATCGGCGCGCGTCGAGGGTTGATTGATTGCGTTGTCAGTCATGTCGAGAGTCGTCTTGCATGCATTGATTGCCAACGCTCGTGAATCCCGGGTCCGCGAAGGACCGTCGCGACCAGACCGGCAGGATCGCCGGCACGCAAGCTGCCGAGCGCAGCAGGTCATTCACGGGCCTTAATACCTCACCATCGCGGAAGCCCAGGTGAAGCCGCCTCCGAAAGCTTCCAGCAACAGGTTCTGCCCGCGCTTCACGCGCCCGGAACGCACGGCGGCATCAAGCGCCAGCGGCACCGAACCCGAAGACGTGTTGGCGTGCTTGTCCACCGTGACGATCACCCGGTCCATCGACATGCCGAGCCGTTTGGCCGTGGCCTCGATGATGCGCAGGTTGGCCTGATGCGGGATCAACCAGTCCACCTCGGATTCCTTCATGCCGGCGGCCTGCAGCGTTTCGCCGACCAGCGCATCGAAGGTCTTCACGGCCACCTTGAATACCTCGCGCCCGCGCATCTTGATGCGCACGCCGTGGTTCTTCTCGTCCTTGAAACCCACCGAAACGCCGACCGGGTTGTACAGCAGATCCTTGTAGCCGCCGTCGGCGTGCAAACACGTGGCGAGGATGCCCGGCTCGTCCGAGGCTTCCAGCACCACCGCGCCGGCGCCGTCGCCGAACAACACGCAGGTTTCGCGCTCGCTCCAGTCGACCATGCGCGTGAGCGTTTCGGCGCCGACCACCAGCGCGCGCTTCACCTGCCCGGTGCGCACGAAGTTGTTCGCCACACCCAGCGCATACACGAAACCGGAACACGCGGCATTCACGTCGAACGCCATGCAGCCGTTCGCGCCCAGGCGGTCCTGGATCAGGCACGCCGTGGCGGGAAACACGAGGTCGGGCGTGGTGGTCCCCAAGACCACCATGTCCAGTTCGGACGCCTTGACGCCCGCGTCGTGCAAGGCCTGCACGGCGGCACGATACGCAAGGTCGCCCGTGGTTTCGCCATCGGCCGC
>DATEKI010000304.1:0-13729 GCA_035277545.1 Rhodanobacteraceae bacterium
GGTATGATTCTTCGATGCAATCATCAATGCAGCGGCGCGCGACATGAAACTCTGGTCCCTCGAGGGGAACACCCAGCGACTGGATGGCGGCGCAATGTTTGGCAATGCCCCCAAGGCGATGTGGTCGAAGTGGATTCCCGCGGATGACCAGAACCGGATTCCGCTGGCTTGCCGCTGCCTGTTGGCGACGGACCTGGATGGCCGCAACGTCCTGTTCGAAACCGGGATCGGTGCGTTCTTCGAACCGAAGATGCGCGAGCGCTATGGCGTCGTCGAGGCGCGCCACGTGCTGCTGGATTCGCTGAAGACGGCGGGCCTGGCGCACGGGGACATCGACGTGGTGGTGTTGTCGCACCTCCATTTCGACCATGCCGGCGGTCTGCTCACGGCATGGGAAGAGGGTGCGCCGGCGCGGTTGCTGTTCCCCAACGCGAAATTCCTGGTGGGTGCGGTGCATTGGGGCCGGGCGACGCATCCGCATCCGCGCGACCGCGCATCGTTCATTCCGGGCGTCGCGGAGTTGCTGGAACAGAGCGGCCGTCTTGAAAAGGTCGAAGGCGGCTATTCGCGCACGCTCGGCAGGGCGGTGCGGTTCCATTATTCCCAGGGCCACACCCCTGGCTTGATGCTTTCCGAAATCATCGGGCCGCACGGCAAGGACGGCGTGGTTTATTGCGCCGACCTGATCCCCGGGGCGCCGTGGGTCCACCTGCCCGTGACGATGGGTTACGACCGCGCGCCGGAAATGCTGATCGACGAAAAACGCGGTTTCCTGGATGACAAGTTGGCACGTGGCGTCAGGTTGTTCTTCACCCACGACCACGCGGTCGCGATGGCCACGCCGCGGCGCGACGAACGCGGCCGCTACGGAGTGGCTGAACAGCAGGCGCACTTCGCGGGTGCGCTGCTGTAAGCTCGCGGCGTGAGCCGGTTTTCCGCATTACTCGACAACTCTTCGCGCAACGCCACCGTGCTTGGCGGGGTGCTGCTGCTGCTCGGCTTGTTGCTGCTCGGGTTCACCGAACACGCCGATCGCCTGCGCGCAATGGGCGAGGATGCCCTGGGCGGTTTCGTCCTTGTCGGTGACGCGGCAACCCCCAGCCCCGCCGCGGACGGCAAGCTGGTACTGGCTGTCGGCGAGCCCGTGGTCGATGTCCCCGCACGTGACCAGCAATTCGGCGTCGCGGCCCGCGCGCCGGCGCTGCTGCGCAAGGTCGAGATGTTCCAGTGGAACGAGACCCGTTTCGGCGGAGTTCGGAACTACGATCAGAACTGGTATGACCACCCGATTGATTCGTCGGCGTTCGGCGATGCCGCGGGGCACCCCAACCCCGGTGCGTTTCCCATCAATGCGGCGCGTTTCGATTCCGCCGGCGTCACGGTAGCCGGCTTCAAGCTCGCGCCGGAACTGGTGCACATGATCGACGGGCCGGAACCCTTCGAGCCCGATCTGTCGCACCTGCCGCCCAACATGGCCGCGACCTTCCAGGCACGGGACGGGATGCTGGTCACGAGTGCCAATGCCGCGCGTCCGCAGATCGGCGACCTGCGCATCAGCTGGATGAAGATTGCGCCCCCGGACCTGACGGTGTTCGCGAGCGACCAGGGTGGCACGCTCGTTCCGGTGAACGATCCGTCTGGCGATCCGATCGCGCAGGTGATGATCGGACGGCATTCATTGACGGACGTGCTGGCCGACGCGCCGCAGCCGCCGCGTTTCAAGTGGGCGCGGCGCGTGCTCGCGGTGTTGCTGGCGTGGGCTGGTGCGGCGTGGCTGCTGCCGCGCGCACGCCGGCGCGACAGGGTGCTGTCGCTGGCGATCGCGGGGGTTCCGCTGGCGCTGCTCGCGGCGATCTGCTGGTTCGACGTCAGGATGCTGGCGTTCGCGGTGCTGCTCGGGGTGGCGATATTGGCCGGCGTGTTCGCGGCCTGGCGCTGGCGGCATGTCGATGACGCCTGGAAGCCGCACTGATTGCGGGCCGCGTCGCGACGGCAGCGTGTCTCAGGCGTCCATGTTGTCGAGGAACCAAAGTCCCGCGAAAAGTTTCGGGTCGATCGAATAACCCTCGGCCGACATCGCGTGCAGCCAAT
This sequence comes from Rhodanobacteraceae bacterium, assembly GCA_035277545.1. Classification (GTDB taxonomy): domain Bacteria; phylum Pseudomonadota; class Gammaproteobacteria; order Xanthomonadales; family Rhodanobacteraceae; genus 66-474. Next base: position 2,092 of record DATEKI010000304.1, read on the forward strand.
CGCCGGCATCCCTGCGTGGCACTTCGTGCACGATGATGTCTTCGGTGTCGTCGCCGCCGCCGTCGCCCACCTTGCGCAAGTCCAGCGCGCGCACGAAGTGCATCATTTCGGTACTCATGCCGGCCGAAGACGGGCCGGAATGCAGCGGTATCACGCGCCCGCAGGTCCAGCCGGTTTCCTCTTCCAGTTCGCGCCGCGCGGCGCCGGCGACGCTGTCGTCATCGGCGTGGCCGGCATCGCCGATCAGGCCGGCCGGCATCTCGATGGTGAATGCGAGAATCGGCACGCGGTATTGCTCGACAAACAGCACGCGATCATCCGGCGTCACGGCCACGATGATCACCGCGCCCTGCGGATTGTTGCGTTCGACGAATTCCCAGCGACCGCGTTTTTTCAGCGTCAGCCACTTGCCCGCGTGGAGCCTTTCGGCAGCCGCTTCGGCGTCGGGCGGGGTGCGCCGCTTGTGCGTCACGTCGCCGTCTCCGTCCTGGTCTGCAGGAGCTGGTGCGCGCGCGTGCGGGTGAGAGGCCCGATCTTGAGCTTCTCGCACAACGCGTCCAGCAACGCCGCGTCGGCCGCGCGCCGCAGCAGTCCGTCGGGGTGGCCGGGCACGGGTGCGTCCAGCGCGATGCGCGCGAGACGCTGCGACAGCCGTGCGGTGCCGGCATGCGCGCGCAGTTTTTCGGCGAGCGATTTGGCGCCACGCAAGCGGAGGAACGCGACTTCATCCACGCATGCAAGCAGGTTTTCCAGCGAACCGAAGTGCGCCAGCAGTGCGGCGGCGCCTTTCGCGCCGATCCCCGGCACGCCGGGAATGTTGTCGGTGGCGTCACCCGTCAACGCCAGGAAATCGACGACCTGGCGCGCTTCCACGCCGAGGCGCGCGGGCACGCCCGCTGCGCCCCAGCGCTGGCCGCGCGCGTAATCCCATTGTTCGACGTCGTCGTCCAGCAGTTGCCCGAAATCCTTGTCCGCCGACACGATCACCGCGCGCAAGCCGTGCGCGCGCGACGCCTGCAGCACGCTTCCGATCAGGTCGTCGGCCTCGTACGCGGCGTCGGCGAGCACCGTGAACCCGAACACGGTGGCGAGCTCGCGGCAGTATTCGAACTGGCGCTTCAACTCGGGCGGAGCCGGGTCGCGATTGGCCTTGTACGCCGGATAGATCGCGTTGCGGAAGGAACTGGTCAGCGCGATGTCGAATGCCGCCACGGCGTGGCTGGCGCGGGTGCGCTCGACGAAATCCAGCAGGAATCGCGCGAAGCCATGCACCGCGTTGACAGGAGCGCCGTCGACGTCGAAGAACGCGTCCGGCATCGAATGCCAGGCGCGGAACACGTACATGCTGGCGTCGATCAGGAATACCGTCTTGACCGGCGTTGCATCCGACGGTGACGCACTCGCGTTCATCCTCGCCACGCGCTCAACACCTGGTCGACGCCCGGGCGGTTGCGTTCGGGCGGCTCGTCGCCGCGATCGCCGATGTGGATGTACGCGATCGCGCGCTCGTTGCCGGACAGGCCAAGCAGCTTCGCCGCATCACTGTCATAGCACGACCAGCCGGTCAGCCATTGCGCCGCGAAGCCCGCTGCCTGCGCGGCCAGCAACAGGTTGAACGCGAGGCATCCCGCCGACAGCAGCTGTTCCTGCGCCGGAATCTTCGGGTGGTGTTCGTCGATGCGCGCGATCACCGCAAGCACCACCGGCGAATGCGCGAAACGATCGCGATCCTTGGCCAGTTTCGCAGCCGGCACGCCGGGATCGACGCGCGCGTGCAGCGCCGCCAGCGCCTCGCCATAGCGCGTACGCGCGTCGCCCGTGAATTCGACCAGCCGCCACGGCGCCAGCTTGCCGTGGTCGGGTACGCGGATCGCGGTGGCGATGATTTCGCGGAGTTGTTCCGGCGAGGGCCCGGGCGGTTGCAGTTGCGCGGCGGGAACGGAACGGCGATCGCGCAGGAACTGGAAAGCGGCATCATTTCGCATCGGGGCAGTCTACCAGCCGTGCGCGGCAGCTTTGCGCTACGATGCGGGGATCGCAACGGGAGACGAGTCATGCCGATCACCATTGCCGCCTTGCGCGAAACCGTCGACGGGGAACGCCGCGTCGCGATCACGCCGGAGACCGCGAAGAAGTACGCGGCGCGCGGCATGCGGGTCTTGCTGGAACGCGGCGCTGGCGCGCGAGCCGGGTTTCCCGACGCAGCGTATGCGGGCGTCGATTTTGCCGATTCGGCATCCGTCGCCGGCCAGGCTGACGTGTTGCTGTGCGTGCAACCGCCGTCGGATGCCTCGACGTCTTCGATGCAGGAAGGCGCCGCGCTGATCGGGCAACTGCGTCCGCACAACGCCGCCGACAGGCTGGACACTTACGCGCAGCGAAAGCTCGCCGCGTTCTCGCTGGAACTCTTGCCGCGCACCACGCGTGCGCAGGCGATGGACGTCTTGTCCTCGCAGGCCGCCGTCGCGGGTTACCGCGCGATGCTGATCGCGGCCGAGGCCGCGCCCAAATTCTTCCCGATGCTGACCACCGCGGCGGGCACGCTGCGTCCGTCGAAGGTGCTGGTGATCGGGGCGGGTGTAGCGGGCTTGCAGGCGATCGCGACCGCGCGTCGGCTGGGCGCGATGGTCGAAGGCTTCGACGTGCGTCCCGAAACACGCGAGCAGATCGAATCACTGGGCGCGAAGTTCCTCGACCTCGGCGTGAATGCGGCGGGGCAGGGCGGTTACGCGCGCGAGCTCACACCCGAGGAACGCGCAGCCCAACAGGCGAAGCTCGCCGAACACGTGAAGACCGTGGACGTGATCGTCACCACCGCCGCGGTACCCGGCCGTCCTTCGCCGAAAATCATTCCGCTCTCGATGGTGGATGGCATGAAGGCCGGCGCGGTGATCGTGGACTTGGCTGCCGAAGGCGGCGGCAACTGCGAAGCGACCAAACCCGGAGAGCGTGTAGAACGCAACGGCGTCACCATCATCGGTCCGCTGAATCTTCCCTCGGGCGCGCCGCTGCACGCTTCGGAAATGTACGCGCGCAACCTGGCGCATTTCAGCGAACTCGTGGTGGTGGACGGTGCCTGGAAGCCGGACTTCGAAGACGAGTTGGTCGCGAAAACCTGCGTGGCGCGCGATGGCGAAGTGGTGTTCGGCAAGGCGTAGGGCGGGAGGAGCGAAGCGTATCCCGCAGACCGTTGGTTGAATGCAGGTTGGCGCCCGCCCCGTGAAGTTGCGCTGCCCGCGCTCAATGCCCGTGCGACGGACGCGGATGCATCGGGATCGATTCACCGCCATGCCGGGCCGCCCAGTTCATCCGCTGTTGCGGCGGCATCGCGCGCCAGCGTTCGCGCAGCGCGCGTCGTTCGGCGGGTGACAGCGACTGGAACTTGCGGAATGCCGCGCTGACCTTGGCGCGTTCCTCGGGCGTGAGGTCGTGGAAGGCGCGCGCGTTCTCGCGCAGCTGGCGGCGCTGCTCGGGCGTCATCGCGGCCCAGCGCGCCAGGCGTTCCCGGATTTGCTGCTGGTGCGCCGGCGGCAGCGTCGCCCAGCGCTCTGCGTTTTGCGCGAGGTGTTGCTGGCGCCCGGGTTTCAGTTGGCCCCACTGCTCCTGCAGCGGTGCGAGCATGCGTTGCTGCGCGGACGAAAGGCTTGACCACGCGACGGGTTGCCGGGGTGCCTCGTTGTCGGCCGGTGCAGCCTGCATCGGGATGGCGGTTTGCGCCAATGCCCCGCAAGGCGCGCCGAGCAGGCATGCGGCGACCAGCAACATGGCGAGCATGTTGCGCATCATCAACGTCCGCTCCCGGCCGGTGCGGCGGAAGCCATCGTCGGCTGCGCCGCCAGCCAGCGATAGAAGTCGAGATCCTGCACCACCTCCATCTGGCTGCTGCCGACCTCCGGGATCACCTCGTCCGCATCGCCCTGGTTGGGACCGCCCTGATTGAAGCCGGCCGGTGCCGCTGTAGCGATGGGCGAGGACGCCTGCGGTTTGTCCGCGGGGCGCAGCCAGACCACGCCCGCCACCAGCGCGCAGCAAGCGGCCGCGCCGGCGAGCGGCGCCCAGACTTTCAACGCGCGCTGCGAGGGTCCGGCATTCGCCGCCTTGCGCCGTGCCAGCCCCAGGCGCAGCACGTGATAGGAATCGGCCTGCTCGCAGGCGGTCGCGAAGATGGCACGTGCGCGGGATGCGACCTCGTCGTCGCCCGGCAATGCATTGAGTTTGTTTTCGGACGAAATGTTCATCGCCATTCCTCGAGTTGTGTCCGCAGCGTATCCATGGCCCGCGAAAGATGCGTCTTGACGCTGCCGTCGCTGCAACCCATCGCCTTCGCCGTGTCCGCCACGTCGAGTCCTTCCAGCACCCGCAGCATGAAGGCTTGCTGTTGGCGGCGCGGGAGCGCGCGGATGGCTTTCGCCATTGCCGCGTGTGCCTGCCGGGATGCCAGCGCACGCGCGGGGTCGGGTCCCAAATCGGGTGCTTCCCACGCTGGCAGTTCCTCGTCGTCCTCGTTCGTCGTGCGCCTGGTCCAGACCAGGATCCGGTTGCGCACCGTACGCCGGCGCTGAAGGTCCGTGATGCGCCGACGCAGGATGCCCCAGAACAGCGGTGGCCATTCTTCGGCCGGCTTGGCGGAGTAATGCCTGACCAGCCGCAGCATCGCGTCCTGCACCGCGTCCAGCGCCTCGTCGGAATCGTGCAGCGCGATTTCCGCGACGCGCCAGGCGCGGCGTTCCACCGAGGCGAGGAACGCTTCGATGGTCGTAGCCACCGGCCGCACCGGTTCCGCCACCAATGGCACGGGCACCGCTTCGAGTGCAGCGGCGGCGATCATCGCAGCCCCGCTGGCGGGGATCGGTTCGGCATCCGTCGTCTCGTGCATCCTGATCGCCCTTGATAACGCGGCAGCCTGAAATGGGTTGACCGCAGCACCCCGGCCGCACATGATGCCCCGGGGATCGCAGGAGGGAAACATGATTACCGGGTTTCTTGCACTGTATATCTTCATGTTGGCGGCGTTCACCGGCTACGAGATCATCAGTCGGGTTCCAGTCATCTTGCACACGCCGCTGATGTCGGGCTCCAACTTCGTGCATGGCATCGTACTGGTCGGCGCGATGGTGGCGCTTGGCCATGCCGAAACGCCCATCGAAATCGCGATAGGCGTGATCGCGGTGCTGCTGGCCGCCGGCAACGTCGCTGGCGGTTACGTCGTCACCGAACGCATGCTGGAAATGTTCAAGACGTCGAAACCCGCGTCTACGCAATCGACGGAGAAGAAGTGATGACCCTTCCCGCCTGGATGCCGACCCTCGTCGAAGCGATCTATTTCATCGCTGCCGTCCTTTTCATCTGGGGCCTCAAGCGGATGAGTTCGCCGCGCACCGCGCGCAACGGAATCATCTGGGCTGGCGTGGGCATGGCCGCCGCGATCCTGGTGACGTTCTTCCTGCCGGGCATGCGCAACCTCGACTGGATGATCGGCGCGATCGTGGTGGGCGTCGGAATGTCGTGGTGGGTGGGCCGGCGCGTGCCGATGACGGCAATGCCGCAGATGGTCGCGCTGTTCAACGGCATGGGTGGCGGCGCGGCGGCGGCGATCGGCGCGGTGGAGCTGATCAGGTTCAATGCGGTGCTGATGCCGGCAGGGCCCGACACGTGGCCGATCCAGCAGGAAGCGTGGGCGCATGGTGCCTCCGCGCTGCCTTCGCTCACGCCGGTCGAGCTGGTGCTGGCGTTCGTGGGCGTGCTGATCGGCGCGGTGTCGTTCACGGGTTCGTTGATCGCGTTCGCGAAGCTGCAGGGCTGGATGGACCGCCGCTTCGTGTTTCCGCTGCAGCGCTGGGTGAATCTCGCGATCTTCGCCGCGGCGGTGGTGTGCGGCGCGCTCGCATTGGCCGCGGGCATCGAAGGCCACGCGTTCGCGTGGGGTCTGCTGATCGGTTTCATCGTGTTGTCGCTGGTGTTCGGCATCGCGATGACCCTGCCGATCGGTGGCGCCGACATGCCGGTGGTGATCTCGATGTACAACGCGTTCACCGGCCTCGCGGTGGCGTTCGAAGGTTTCGTGCTGCAGAACGAGGCCATGATCATCGCCGGCATGGTGGTGGGCGCGGCCGGCACGCTGCTGACGCAGTTGATGGCCAAGGCGATGAACCGTTCGCTCGGCAACGTGTTGTTCGGCAACTTCGGCGCGGGCGGCGGCGCGGGCGCGAGCCAGGAAATCGCCGGCGCATTGAAACCCATCGACGCGAACGATGCGGCGGTGATGATGGCGTATGCCGAACGCGTCGCGATCGTGCCGGGCTACGGCATGGCGGTCGCGCAGGCGCAGCACAAGATCTGGGAATTCGCCAAGCTGCTGATCGATCGTGGCGTCAAGGTGAAGTTCGCGATCCATCCGGTCGCCGGCCGCATGCCCGGCCACATGAACGTGCTGCTGGCCGAAGCCGGCGTCCCCTACGACCTGATCGAGGACATGGACGACATCAATCCCGAGTTTCCCAACATCGATGTCGCGCTGGTGATCGGCGCGAACGACGTGGTGAATCCGGTCGCGCGCACCGACAGGAATTCCCCCATCTATGGCATGCCGATCCTGGACGTCGCGAAAGCGAAGAACGTGATCGTGATCAAGCGCGGGCGCGGCAAGGGCTTCGCCGGCATCGAGAATGCGCTGTTCTACGCCGATAACACGCGCATGTTGTACGGCGATGGTCAGGCCGCCGCAGGCGAACTGGTGGCGGGTTTGAAATCACTCGATACGTGACGGATCACGAGTAGCCCGGATGAATCGAAGCGCAATCCGGGAATGGATATGCAAGGTGTCCCCGGAGCGCGCCGCTACGCGGCTCCACCCGGGCTACCACTCGCTCGACGCACGAGCCACGTTGCAATGATCGCCGCCAACACCGCCGCGCCCGCGTAGAGCAGCACGGACGCGGCACTCAATCCGAGCTTGGCGACTTGCAGCGTGAGTCCGATGCCGCCGGCGTGGAACGCCTCGCCGAAGGGATAACCGGTCGCAGCGGCGATGCGCGCGATCGCGACCAGGCATGCCGCGTACGCACCCGCGAGCAGCACCGCCAGCGCCGCGACGCTACCCGCCCAACGCGCGTGCAGGCACCCGCAGAATTTCAGCACCAGCGTCAAGGGCATGGCCAGCAGCAGGATCATCCAGCTCGGACGAATCCCCAGCACGAGCGCGACGAACGCCGCGACCGCGCCGGTTGCGAGTGTGCACATCAACCATCCGAAACCCGTGACCACGCCCGCCGAAACGCGCGCAAGCGCGGATCGCGGCGCGCGCGCGGACGTTAACGGTGACGAGGGGACGGATTGATCCACGCGGTTTCGCTTGGGTGGCGGCATTCCCGATGATAGAACAGGCGCATCGTGAACGGCGCAAGCGGCGGGCGCGAGGAATGGGAGGGATGGGCAACCCCGGCCGCGCCTGATTTCGGTCAGGCGCTGCCTTGACGCGTGTTGTTATCCTTGACGGATCGCACCGTCAGCCCAATCTTCCACGGCAATGCCCGGATTCAGTGCCTCAAGCGAACCCTTCACCCTGCAACGCGATTGCCACGCGGTGCATGTGCCCTATGGCGACGTCGTCAACCTGCCGGCGGGGCAGACCGGTTACATCACGCAGTCGCTCGGCGGCAGTTTCACCGTTTACGTCGAAGGCAGCCTGTTCCGCATCGATGGCAAGGACGCGGATGCGTTGGGCAAACCGCCGCCGGAACCGCTGCGGGTTCCCGACGACGCGGGCGACGAGGACATCGAACGCGTGGTATGGGAACAGCTGCGCACCTGCTTCGATCCGGAAATCCCGATCAACGTGGTCGACCTCGGGCTGGTGTACGACCTCAGCCTCGAACACCTCGACGGCGGAGAGCGCAAGGTGTATGTCAAGCTCACGCTGACCGCTCCCGGCTGCGGCATGGGCGACATCCTGGTCGAGGATGCGCGCACCAAGCTGGAGATGGTTCCCACCATCGCGGAAGCGCAGATCGACCTGGTGTTCGATCCGCCCTGGAACCAATCCATGATGTCGGACGAAGCCAAGCTGCAGACCGGCATGATGTGAACGCCACGCTCCGTCGCGGTGTTGGATTAAGCTCCCGCGGGGCCGGCATCGTGTCGGCGCGGATCGGGCCGCGGGAATGTGCGAGCGGGAGGGGACGGGTGCAGCATTGCCGGAGGACGTGCCGGCATTGATCGAACGCGGCAACGCGCTGGTGCGGCAGGGGCAGGCCGCCGCTGCGATCGAGCGATATGCGCACGCACTTGCATTGCAACCCGAATGCTTCGAGGCGCACGCCAACCTCGGAAGCCTGCTGCTCGCGCTCCATCGTTTCGCCGAAGCGGAAATCCATCTGCGCCGCGCGTTGGCGGCGCGGCCCGACCAGGTGCCGCTGCAGGTTGCGTTGGGTAACGCGTTGCGCAGGCGCGGCGACTTCGCGCAGGCAGCGGCCTGTTTCCGGACGGCGCTTCAACATGCGCCCGGGTACGCTCTCCAGGCCGCCGCCGCGCATTACGGGCTCGGACATTGCTTGCGCGAGGAGGGCAGGACGGACGAAGCCGCCGATTGCTTCGAGCGCGCAATCGCGGCGCAGCCCGGCTACGTGGACGCACATTACCGGCTGGCGGTGCTCAGGCCCGGCAGCAGGAGCGGCACGCACCGCGAACAACTCGAATCGCTGCAGTCGCGCGTGGCGGCGATGCCGATGGCGCAACAGGTGCGCTACTGGTTCGCGCTGGGACGGCGGCGCGAAGACGTGGGCGCATACGACGCGGCCTTCGCCGCCTACGCCGAAGGCAACAGGCTGCAGCGATCGAGGCTGGCGCTGGAGGAACGCTATCCGGGGCAGGAAGCGCTCGATGCGCGCTTTGCGGAACGCATCCGCGAAACCTTCAGCGCCGACGCGTTGCGCTCGGCGGCTCGACCGGCCGCGATGGACGCGCGCGTGCCGGTATTCATCGTCGGCATGCCGCGGTCCGGCACCAGCCTGCTCGAACAGATGCTGGCGGCGCACCCCGCGCTACATGGCGGCGGCGAGAGCCGGGATTTTCCGGGCGTGCTCGAAAAAGCCTTCGGCTTCGAGGAATCGGGGCAGGGCAATACCTATCCCGAAGTCGTTCCTTCGCTCGCCGCGGCTGTGCTGGAGCGCGTGGGGCAAACCTACCTCGACCGGATGTGGCGGCAGGCGCCGCGCGCAAGCCACGTGACCGACAAGCTGACCGGCAACTTCCTGCATGCAGGCATGATCCGGCTTGCCCTGCCGCGGGCAAAGATCATCCATGTGGCGCGCGATCCCGGGGACACCTGCTTTTCCTGTTTCGCAAACCTGTTCCGGCTGGGCGACATTCCGTACAGCTACGATCTCGAAGTCCTCGGGCGGCAGTGCGAGCGCGTCCGGGGACTGATGCAGCACTGGCATGCGGTGCTGCCCACGGATGCGATCACGACGGTGCGTTACGAAGAACTGGTCGCCGATGCGGAACGGGTCTTGCGTCGCGTGCTCGCGTTCCTCGGGTTGCCGTGGGAGGATCGCTGCCTGCATTTCAACGGGCAGAGGCGCGCCGTGCACACGGTCAGCGCCGGCCAGGTCGAACGGCCGTTGTACACGACGTCGGTGGCGCGTTGGAAAAAATTCGAACCGCACCTCAAGCCCTTGCTGGACATCCTTGCGAAGGGTGATTGACTGCCGAGGGACGGCGGCGGTTTTACCTGTGAACCTGCGCCACGCGCTGCCTGTCTGTATCCTGAACGCCTTGCTGCGTTGCAGCGTGACCGCCTGTTTACGTTTGTTTACGTTGCCGGGGCTCGCGGGTGTGAGGGCGCCATTCGGGCAATCCGCGCACGCACCGACCGGTGCGTTGCTTGCAAGGGTTCAAGCAGGGCTTGGCGGCCAATGCGCAGCCGGGTGGGGAGTATGCATGGCGGATTTTGCGTCGCACGGCCGCGTGCTCGCAACGCGCTGCCATGCGTAACCCCTACCAGCAAGGAGCTCTGTGATGCCAAGCAATCTCCGATTGAAGGCCTTGGTCGTTGCCATGGGCCTGGCGGCCGGTTCGGCAGCATTTGCTGCAACGCCTGCTGCCGTCCTCGCCAACACGTCCGTCGTCAAACTGGCCACCCAGTTGCGCGCCGGTGATTCGGTGGCGGGCCCGATGGCACTGACGAAGTCGATGCGCGTGACGTTGTCGTTGCACTGGCGCAACGAAGCGGAACTGCAGGCGTTCATCGCCAACCCGCACCACAAGAACCTGACCCCCGCCGAGTTCATGGCCAAGTACGGCCCGAGCGAATCGCAGGTCAACCAGGTCAAGGCGTTCCTGCACCAGCAGGGTTTCCACAACATCCAGGTGACGCCGGACAACCTGCTCGTTTCCGGCGAAGCGCCGGTATCGACCGTGCAGGCGGCGTTCCACACCAGCATGGTGAACGTCCGCACGAAGCACGGCCGGATGGCGTTCGCCAATGCGACCGAAGCGCGCATTCCGAATGCGTTGCAGGGCGTCGTGCATGAAGTGCTCGGCCTGCAGAACGTGCACCGCTTCCACGTGTTGCCGCACACCCAGGCCACCGGCTCGGCAACCGGCCACAATCCGACCCAGTTCGCGTCGATCTACAACGCCGGCAGCACCGCGACGGCATCCACGGTCAACGTGGGCATCATCACGCAAGGCAGCATGACCAACGTGCTGAACGACTTCAAGTCGTTCCTCAGCCAGAATGGGCTGGCCAGCATCCCGATGAATGTCGTCAAGGTCGATGGCGGCGGCACCAGCACCAGCGGCGATGGCGAATGGGACCTGGACAGCCAGGACATCGTGGGGATTTCCGGTGGCGTCAAGGCGCTGTACCTGTACGACACCGCCTCGCTGTCCACGCAGGACCTGGTCGACGACTTCAGCAAAGCCACCACCGACAACGTGGTGCGCGTGGTGAACGTGTCGATCGGCGGCTGCGAAACCGGGTCCGAGACGAACGGTGCCGCCACCGGCGACAACGTGTTCCAGGAAGCCGATTCCGAAGGCATGACCTTCTCGGTGTCTTCGGGCGACTCCGGCGCCGACGAGTGCGGCAACGGCGGCACCACGCCGAGTTGGCCGGCCGATTCGCAATACGTGGTCGCGGTCGGTGGCACCGAGCTGTACACCTCGGGCACAACGTGGGAAAGCGAAACGGTCTGGAACAACCTGAGTTCCAACGAAGGTGCCACCGGCGGCAGCCCCTCGACCTTCGAGGCGATGCCGAGCTGGCAGCAGGGCGTTGGCCAGAATGCCGGCCACACCACCCGCGGCGTGCCTGACGTCGCGTTCGATGCCAGCCCGGTTTCCGGTGCCACGGTGATCGTCGATGGCGCCTCGCAGCAGATCGGCGGCACCAGCCTCGCCTCGCCGCTGTTCGTGGGTGTGTGGGCGCGCACCCTGGCCGCCAACTCGAGCCTCGGCTTTGCCGCGCCCCTGATCTACCAGGACGCCGCGTCGCATTACGCCACCGACTTCCACGACGTGACCTCGGGCAACAACAGCGGCGAAACCGCCGCGACCGGCTGGGATTACTGCACCGGCTTCGGCTCGATCAACATCGCGAACTTCATCGCGAACGTAGCCGGCGGCACGAGCCCGCCAC
>DATEKI010000305.1:0-4056 GCA_035277545.1 Rhodanobacteraceae bacterium
CCCCGCCCGCGCCGCCGGTCCGCCTGGATAGACGTCCAGCACGGTGGCGCCGCGCGCGGCCGCCGGCAGCCCCGAATCGGCCGACACGGTCACGTTGCCGACTTCCACGCCGAGCCAGCCGCGCACCACGTGGCCGTGTTCGACGATCTGGTCCAGCACGCGTTTCGCGGTGTGCACCGGGATCGCGAAGCCGATGCCCTGCGCGCCGACATCGCGGTCCAGCATCGCCGTGTTGATGCCGACCAGTTGGCCCTCGGCGTTGACCAGCGCGCCGCCGGAATTGCCGGAATTGATCGCCGCGTCGGTCTGGATGAAATCCTCGTAGGGCGACAAACTCAACTGGCGCTGCAGCGCGCTGACGATGCCCATCGTCACGGTCTGGCCGATCCCGAACGGGTTGCCGATCGCCAGCACCACATCGCCGACCCGCGGTGCTTCCGGGTCGACCTGGATCGTGGGCAGCGTGCCGGCGTCGATCTTGAGCACGGCAAGGTCGGTGTCGGGGTCGGTACCGATCACCTTGGCGTGCGCGACGCGGCCGTCGTGCAGCATCACCTGGATGTCGTCGGCGCCCGAGATCACGTGGTTGTTGGTCAGCACGTAACCGTCGGGGGTGAAGATCACGCCTGAGCCGAGGCTCTGCTCACGCCGCTTCAGCGCGGGCCCGGCGACGCCACCCAGCAACGGGTCCGGGAAAATCTGGATCTGCCGCTCGGTGACGGTCTTGTCGGCGTAGATGTTGACCACCGCCGGCGCGGCGTGCGCCACGGCATCCGCATACGAGGCGGGTCCGTTTGCGGGAGCGGCAGGCGGCTCGACGGGAACGGGCGGTGTCGCAATGGCACTGGATCGTCCGCGCAGGCCATCGCGCAAGTGCATGCCGAGGCCGGGCCATGCCAGGCTGATCAGGAATGCGGCGGCCAAGCCTGCCAGCGCGAACTGCAGGACGAAAAGAAAAGGTCGAAGCTTGTGCCGCATGGAATCGAGGCCCGGTGGAGCGCGGTTGGATTGTGCGCCACGGAGGCGAACGCTAAACTAACATGATTTTGGGGCCCGATGGATGACGCGGGTGCGGCCGGGAAATGGCCGTTCGACCCGGTCGTGCAGGGCGCGCGGGAACATCCGCCGTCCGCGTTGCGGGGCCATGGCCACACGTTGGTTCGGAGAGGCAGATGGCGGACGAAAGTATCAACAAGGGCCGACGCAGGTTCCTGACGGCTTCCACGGCCGTGATCGGCGGCGCCGGCTTGATCATCACGGCGATCCCGTTCGTCGAGACCTGGTTGCCAAGCGCGCGCGCCGAATCGGCCGGTGCGCCGGTGACCGTCGCGATCGGCAAGATCGAGCCCGGCCAGATGGTGCGCTACGGCTGGCGCAGCCAGCCTGTATTCGTCGTCAACCGCACGCCCGAACAGTTGCAGTGGCTGCCCAAGCAGGACCCGCGCCTGCGCGATCCGGATTCGAAGGAATCCGACCAGCCGAAGTACTGTCAGAACGCCACGCGTTCGATCAAGCCCGAATGGATGGTGCTGATCGGTATCTGCACGCACCTGGGTTGCGTGCCGGATTACAAGGGCGAGGTGAAGCCCGAGCCGTTCGACCCGAACTGGAAGGGCGGTTTCTATTGCCCGTGCCACCATTCGCGCTACGACCTCGCCGCGCGCGTGTACCAGGGCGTGCCGGCGCCGCTCAACATGGTGGTGCCGCCGTACCACTTCGTCGATGACACCCACATCCAGATCGGCGTCGATCCGAAAGGAGCCGCGGCATGAATGCCTTCACGCAGTGGTTCAACGAACGCGCGCCCGGGCTGGATGCCGCATACAAGAAGCACATGACGGAGTACTACGCTCCGAAGAACTTCAATGTCATGTACTACTTCGGTTCGCTGGCACTGCTGGTGCTGGTGAACCAGATCGTCACCGGCATCTTCCTGACGATGTTCTACACGCCGACCGCCGCGGGCGCGTTCGATTCCGTGCAATACATCATGCGCGACGTGCACTGGGGCTGGCTGGTGCGCTATATGCACGTCACCGGTGCCTCGATGTTCTTCATCGTGGTGTACGTGCACATGTTCCGCGGCCTCATGTACGGCTCGTACAAGAAGCCGCGCGAGCTGGTGTGGCTGCTCGGCATGCTCATTTTCCTGGCGCTGATGGCCGAGGCCTTCATGGGCTACGTGCTGCCGTGGGGCAACATGTCGTTCTGGGGCGCCAAGGTGATCATCACCCTGTTCAGCGCGGTGCCGGTGATCGGCGGGCAGCTGGTCGACTGGATCATGGGCAGCTTCGTGCCGTCCGATCCCACCCTGAATCGCTTCTTCGCGCTGCACGTGGTCGCGCTGCCGCTGGTGCTGCTGCTGCTGGTGGTGCTGCACCTTGGGGCGCTGCATGAAGTGGGTTCGAACAACCCCGACGGCGTCGAGATCAAGAAGCACAAGGGTCCGAACGGCCATCCGCTGGACGGCATCCCGTTCCATCCGTACTACACGCTGAAAGACCTGGTCGGCGTCGGCGTGTTCCTGATCATCTGCGCGGTCATCATCTTCTTCGAGCCGACCGTGGGCGGGTTCTTCCTGGAACACGACAATTCGATCCCGGCCAACGACCTGGTGACGCCCGCTTCGATCAAGCCGGTGTGGTACTTCACGCCGTTCTACGCGATCCTGCGCATGATCCCCAGCAAGGGCTTCGGCGTGCTGGCGTTGCTGGCTTCGATCGTGGTGCTGTTCCTGGTGCCGTGGCTGGACCGCGGCAAGGTCAAGTCGATCCGCTACCGCGGCCTCGGCTACAAGATCGCACTGACGGTCTTCGCGATCGTGTTCATCCTGCTAGCGGCGATCGGCGACGACCTGACGCCGGGCTGGATCGTCGCGATCTTCGGCCCCAACGCGGACATCACCACCATCGAGAACCTGTTCGGGCGCATCCTCGTGGTGCTGTATTTCGGGTTCTTCGTGTTCCTGTGGGCCTACACGTTCTTCGGGTGGGAGAAAACCAAGCCGGTTCCGGAAAGGGTGACCACGCATGCATAAGTCCATTCAGCGCGCCGCCGTGCGCACCCTCACGGCCCTGCTGCTCGCGCTGGTCGTGGCCGCGCCGTCCGCGTTCGCGGAAGAGGGCGGCGGCTACCCCGACGCCAACATCAACGTGCACGACCAGGCTTCGCTGCAGCGCGGCGCGCGCCTGTTCATGAACTACTGCGTGGGCTGCCATTCGTTGAAGTACCTGCGCTATGCGCAGATGGCGGATGGGCTGGGCCTCACGGAAAAGCAGGTGATGGACAACCTGAACTTCACGGGCGCCAAGTTCGGCGAGCCGATCGTCACGGCGATGCCGGAAGCCGACGCCGAGAAGTGGTTCGGCAAGGTTCCGCCCGATTTGTCGCTGGAAGTCAGCGCCAAGGGCGCCGATTGGGTGTCTGCGTACCTGAAGTCGTTCTACCTCGATCCCGCGACCAACAGCGGCTGGAACAACACCGTGTTCCCGAACGTCGCGATGCCGTTCCCGCTGTGGCAATTGCAGGGCGAGCAGGTGGCGGTGATGAATCCCGCCGAAGGCGGGAACCCGGCCACGGTCAAGGAACTCAAACTGGCGCATCCGGGCAGCATGACGCCCGCGCAGTACGACCAGGCCGTGCGCGACCTGACCGCGTTCCTGGCTTACGTGTCGGCACCGGACGAGCTGGTACGCAGCCACATCGGTGCGTGGGTGGTGCTGTATCTGGTACTTTTCACCCTGTTCGCGCTGGTGCTGAAGAAGGAGTATTGGAAGGACGTGCATTGACCGGCGGGCGCCGTGCCCGCCAGGCGATGACATCGACACCCGGGACTGTCGCGTCACCGGACCCGGGATCCGCGCGAGCGGATCCCAAGCGCCCAAAGGGGACACTGGCATGATCCAAACCACACACACCACCCGCACCGTGCTGACCTTGTTCACCGCACCCGACGACGTGCAATCGCACCGGGTGCGCCTGGTGCTGGCCGCCAAGGGCGTCGTCTACGACCGCGTCGAGGTGCCGCCCGGCAAGCCGCACGACGAATTGCTGTCG
>DATEKI010000306.1:0-6717 GCA_035277545.1 Rhodanobacteraceae bacterium
AAATGCAACATGAGGCGGCTCGGCAGTTCTCGCAGCGACAGGAGACCGAGCAAACGTCCGAGGCCAGGCTTCACTGCGAGGATGCTGCCCTCGCCCACCTTGATGTCCAGCTTGCCGCTCATCCACGCCAGCGAAAATGCCGATGGCGCGCCCGGCCAGGTGCCATCGATGTGCACGTGTGCATCCTTGCCGCCCGCCAGCAGGCCGCTGAATCCGAACGCCGCGAGCGTCTTGCCGAAATCATGCGAGCTGATGTCGATCACCATCTGCGACGTGCTCATGCGCGTGCTGCCGTTCCAGTTGCCGTGCGACTGGATGGTGA
Organism: Rhodanobacteraceae bacterium; assembly: GCA_035277545.1. Classification (GTDB taxonomy): domain Bacteria; phylum Pseudomonadota; class Gammaproteobacteria; order Xanthomonadales; family Rhodanobacteraceae; genus 66-474. Next base: position 323 of record DATEKI010000306.1, read on the forward strand.
AATCCGTGCCCCTGGAATCGAACTTGCTGATGTACATCCCCTGCAACGTCGGCGCGCTTTCGAACGCGGTCGTGCCGAGCTGCGCCTTGCCGAGCCGCAGGTCGCCGATGTTGACGTGCAGCGGCGGAATCGCGAACGGCGCGACGGGCGATGTCACCTGCGGCGGTGGCGGCGGACCGGGTTGCTTCGGCGGCGGTGGCTCGGGCCAATACAGGTGCTGGAAGTCCGCGGTGATGCCGCGGGTCGCCAGGCCACTGATCGGCAGGTCGATCGTGCCCTTCACGGCCGCGCCGTCGAACGCGATGGCATCGCTTTGCGCGCCGGCCGCGAACGAAAACTGCAGCGCGCCGAGGCCGGTGCCGAATACCTGCGCGGCATCGGTGGAAACGTCAGCCCGCGAGAGTTGCGGGAACGCACCGCCGGACGACCCCGTCAATGCCTGCTCGATCCAGCCGCTCACGTCCATGCGCGGCGCGTGGCCGCCGACCGTCAACCCCTGCGCGGGGATTTCCGTCGGAAACGCGCTGCCGAAATTCATCGCCAGCGCGGTCGGCAACCTGCGCGCCGGATCGGCCAGCCGGCCGCGCACCTGCAGGACGTCGCTGAGCGAAACCGTGAGCGGCGCACCCGCAGGGGGGAGCTGCAGGCGCAGGTGCAACGGCAGTTCGGTATTGGCGGGTTTGTCCAGCGGCGCGGGAAAATCCAATGCGATGCCCGCGAGACTGGATTCGAGGTCCAGGATCGGTGTCGCGGGCGCACCTCCCTGCCCCGACACCACGTTGACGCCGATGTGGAACGGCGCCACGCCGCTGGCGTGTGCGACCAGCCCGGCGAGATCGGGGTAGCCCTGCACCAGGGTTTGCGCCGATACGCGGGTGTCCAGCGACGCCTCCACGATGTCCTTCGGATCGGCCACGCCGCTGCCGACCGCGATGGAAAGTTTCGCGGGCGCGCCCCGGAACGTCGTCGACAGGCCATTCGCATGGAACCCCTTGCCGTCGACCTGCAAGGGGCCGTTGAGGTTCTTCAGTGCAAGGTTCCATTTGGCATTGGTGACGTCGGCCTTGGCGAGATCGACCTGACCGCCCAACGTGAAGTTTTCCGCGTGGTCGAGCGGTATCGAAAGCTTGATGCCGAACTTGCCGGTGCCGCCGACCTGCAACCCCTGCAGCGCATCGAGCGCACCCGCGCCGACCGGGCTGTGGCGAACGAAGTCGAGCAGTTGCGCGCCGGTACCGCCACCCTGGATGTCCAGCCCAAGCACGCCGTTGTGGAGGTCGGGAATCGATGCCACCGCGTGCGTGGCGGTGACGCCCTGCACCGTCGCATGCGTGGCGACGATGCCCATGCGGTTGTCAACGAAGTCCACCGCGGCGTCCACGCCGGTCGCGCGCGGCCAGTCATCGGCAAAATCGAAGGTGGCATTGTGCACCACGCCGGTCGCCTCGAAGCGGCCGGCATGGTCGAGGAACGGCCAGTGGTCGAGATCGCCGCGGATCACCACGCGCCCGGACGTGATCTCGCCACCGACCAGCGCGTGATCCAGCCAGGCGACCAGCGACGGGGGCATGCTTCGGTATGGCCAGAACATGTCCGCGTCGGTGACCTTGGCATGATCGAGCGCCGCGTAGGCGGAAACGAAGGGACGGTGGCCACCGCCCAGCCAGACCAGCCGCGCGTGCGCGCTGCCGGCAAGTTCACCGGTATCGAAATGGAGGCCGTCGGCCGCGATGTTCCACAAGCCGTCTTCGCGCCACGCCACGAAGGTGCCGCCCAGTTGCCTGAACACGAATGGCTTGCGGAACACGTCGGTGAGCGCAAGCGTCGCGGGCTGCGAGGGCAGTTCCAGCGACAACGCCTGGTCATCCGCGCGCACGACGCCCTGCGCCAGCACGAAGCCCGGCACCGCGCCCGTCGCCACCGCGCCGAGATTCGAGAACCGCACGGTCGCGTCGTAACGGCCGCCCTGCTGCCACACGACCGCCGCGTCGTCGATCTTCGCGTAGGGACGTGCATGGTCCACCCACTGCGCGAACGCCTGCGGCGCCTGCGGCGCCATCGCCAGCAATGAAAGCCACGGACCGCCATCCACCGCGTGCGCGGCCGCCGTCACGCGCCACGCGCCGGCGCGGCCTCGCACCTGCGCGATCGCGCCGCCCGCCTGGTCGATGTTCGCGCGCGACTTGCCCGGCCCGCGCCATGCGATGTCCCAACCATCGTTGACGCGCGTCACTTTCACCACGCCCGCCAGCGACGCCAGATCGACGGCGCGGCCATCCGGCCCGTTCGCCGCGAGGTTGCGGATGTCGTAGCGCGCCGCGGCGGAAGCAAGCTTGCCGTTTCGCCAGCTGCCCCACAGTTCGATATCGCCACGACCGCTCCGCACCGCGTAACCGTGCAGATCCACGCCGCGCGCGGCCGCGGCGAAATCCAGGTCACGGGTCGCAACGTGCAGCGCGTAATCGCGCATCCCTGCTGCCATGCTTCCGCTGATCGTGGCTGCCTGCTGCGTGCCCATCTGCTGCACGCTGCCGCCAAACCGGATCATGTCCCCGACATTCACCACCCGCAGGCGCGGCGCGAGGAGGCTCCACGAACGGTGCGTCGCATCGTCCACGATGTCCACGCGCAGGTCACTCAAGTCCAGATCCACCGGCAGCGACTGCAGCGACGCGTGCGTTTCCCCGGATGAATTGCCAAACCCGACCACCTGCCAGCCCGTCGCCGCGTGCTCGACGCGCAATTCCATGCCGCGCAAGCGCAGGGTGATCCAGCGATGCGCGGGCCGCAGCCACGCGCCGAAATCGAACTTCAGCGACGCGTGCGGCAACGTGATCGACTTGCCGCCCGGCTGCGCCGGCCCCAGGGTGAGGTTCCGCACCGTCAGCAACGGACCCGATGGCTGCCACTGGCTGGAAATCGCCGCGAAACTCACCGGGCGGTGCAGCCGCGAAGACAACTGGCGCGCGACGAAATCGGGATAGCGCGTCGCAACCGGAAGCAGTATCTGCACGACGCCCATCACCACCGCGGCCGCGATCAGCAGGCCTGCGACCAGCGCGGTCAGCGCGAACCGCGCCCGGCGCAGGTGGTGGCGCCATGGCGTCATCGGGCGTCCGCCGTTGTGCGTTGCGACCGGGCGCATCGATCCTTGATCGCGACACATCGACATCCCTGTCTTGGTTCCGCGCGCATCCCATGCGCGCGGGTGACTTTTGTTTCGGCAAAAGTCACCAAAACCACTGCGCCGGGCATGACGATCTCGCCGACATCGTGTCGGCTCGACTTCCCTTGGTGCTCGCCGATCGCGCGCCGGCGCGAACTCGCACATCCCTGTGCTCGAACATGCGCGCCTTGCTCGCGCGATCGGCTGTGCACCGCGGCGTCATGCAACGGCGCGGTTTGAACTTCGATGACGGCCATCCATGGCCTCGTTCGAAGCGGAAAGCAACGTTCTGCTTCGTCCTGCCCTGCGCACAGGAGGTGTGTAAATGGGGCCCCTCGAACACGGCGAGCGGACGCCGGATCAGTCCGAAGGATGGCGCACAGGATGTGCGCCAGTTCGCCGCAGGCACAGGAATGTGCCTTCGGCGAACCCCGGCGGCCGCTCGCGCATCCTGAGCACACGGACGTGCTCAGGACGTGTTCGCGGGGTGGCCTTCTCTTTGGTGACTTTCTCTTGGCCACGCAAGAGAAAGTTACCCGCGCCCCCGGGAGGGGCGCGGAAAAAGACAAGGACGTCGAAGACAGATGCAAAGGCACTGGGTCCCGGCTTTCGCAGGGACGACAACCCGGCAGGGATCGCGGAAAAAAATAAAAATCAAAGCAACACGACATCGAACTGCTCCTGCCCGTACTGCTCCTCGGGTTGGAAGCGGATCGACTTCCCGATGAAAGCCTCCAGCTCGGCCACCGCGGACGATTCTTCTTCCAGCATGCGCGCGACGACCTTCGGTGACGCCAGCACCAGCAGCTTTTCCGCCTCGAACTGGCGCACCGCGCGGGTAATCTCGCGGAAGATTTCGTAGCCGACGGTTTCGGCGGTTTTCAGGATGCCGCGGCCCGCGCACGTACTGCACGGTTCGCACAGCTGCCGCGCGAGGCTTTCGGTGGTGCGCTTGCGGGTCATCTCCACCAGGCCGAGCGGACTCATTTCATACACGGTGGTCTTGGCATGGTCGCGCGCCAGCGCCTTTTCGAGCGTGCGCAGGACCTGCCGCTTGTGCTCGTCGTCGTGCATGTCGATGAAGTCGATGATGATGATGCCGCCGAGGTTGCGCAGCCGCAATTGCCGCGCCGCGGCCTGCGCGGCTTCGAGGTTGGTGCGGAATGCGGTTTCCTCCAGGTTGCGCGAACCGAGGTACGCGCCGGTGTTGACGTCGATGGTGGTCATCGCCTCGGTCTGGTCGATCACGAGATAGCCGCCCGACTTGAGCGGCACTTCCTTGCGCAATGCCTTCTGGATTTCGTCCTCGACACCATAAAGATCGAAGATCGGCCGCTCGCCGGGGTAGTGCTCGACGCGATCGGTGAGCGCGGGCATGAATTGCCGCGCGAATTCGAGCGTGCGATCGAAGGTCTCGTGCGAATCCACGCGCACCTTCTCGATCTCGTCGTGCATCAGGTCGCGCAGCACGCGCAGCGGCAGCGGCGGCTCCTCGTACACGCGTTCGCCTGGTTGCGCGCGCGCGATCCCCTCGGAAACGGTTTGCCACACGCGGGTCACGTAGGCGACATCCTCGCCGAGCGCTTCGGCGTCCAGCCCTTCGGCATTGGTGCGCGCGATCAACCCGAACCCGTCGCCAGCCAGCCCGGCCATGATGCCGCGCAGGCGTTCGCGTTCGACTTCGTCCTCGATCCGCACCGACACGCCGCGCGTCGCGCTGTCCGGCAACAGCACCAGGTAGCGGGATGGAATGGAAAGGTGCGTGGACAGCCGCGCGCCCTTGCTGCCGATCGGATCCTTGATCACCTGCACGATCACGCGCTGGCCTTCGTGCACCAGTTCGGTGATCGGCGGCGTGACAACGGGTGCGGGTGCAACGCCGTCGATCGGCTCGGCATTGAGTACCGGATGCGCCATGTCCGCCGCGTGCAGGAACGCACTGCGATCGAGCCCGATGTCCACGAACGCGGCCTGCATGCCGGGCATCACCCGCTTGACGCGACCACAATAAATATTGCCGACGTAACCGCGGCGCCCGCTGCGCTCGACGTGCACCTCCTGCAACATGCCGTTTTCGACCACGCCGACGCGCGCCTCGCGCGGGGTGACGTTGATCAGGATTTCCTCGGTCATCAGGGCCTGCCGGGTGCATCTGCGGGACGCAGGCACTCCTTATATCCGGCCGCCTCTGTACCTGTCGATGCACCAAACCGGCCCGTTCAGGCCCTGTCGCGCCAGACCCCCGCCTCGCGGAGCAGGCACACGGTCTCGAACAGCGGCAGGCCCATCACGCCCGAGTAGCTGCCGGACAAGTGCGCGACGAAGCCGGCCGCCCTGCCCTGGATCGCGTAGCCGCCGGCCTTTCCGGACGGCTCGCCGGTGGCGACGTAGCGTTCGATTTCTCCGACGTCCAGGTCCCCGAAGGTCACGGCGGAAGTGCGAGCCGCGATGTGTTCGCCCTGCGCGCTCGCGCAACACACGACCGAAATCACGTCGTGCGTGCGACCGGACAGCGCGCGCAACATCGCCACCGCATCCGCCGCATCGCACGGCTTGCCGAACACGCGGTCATCCAGCACCACTTCGGTGTCGGCGCCCAGGACCACCGCCTGCGCGTCATGACCGCCCACGGCCTTCAGGCCGGCCCGCGCCTTCTCGCGCGCCACGCGCTCGACATAGGCGTGCGGCGACTCGCCCGTGCCGCGCACCTCCGGCACCTCGACGTCGACGGTTTCGAACGCCACGCCAATCTGCGCGAGCAGTTCGCGGCGGCGCGGGGATTGCGAGGCGAGCCAAAGCATCGCGCAAGCATAGCCGGCTACCCGGCCTTCCTCTGCCCGTCATTCCGGCGAAGGCCGGGATCCATTTGCCGCCACGTTCGCGTCTTTCGCCGGCGGCACCAGCGCGATCACGTTCCAGCCCGCACGCGGCTCGGTCTTGCGATGGTTGCTGGCGACGCGCAAGCGGCCGTTCGGTTCGATGCCGAACAGCAGCACCGAGTCCGCGCCGTGTTGCGCCAGGAACTCCGGCCAGCCGAACGCCTCGGTCAACGCGTTGGACTTGATGCGCCAACCGGCGTCCAGCAACCCGGCGAAGCGCGTGTGCGTCATGTCGTTGCCGAACAAAGCCTTCGCGCGCAGGCTGCCTGCGAACGACGAGCGGGCATTGGCATCCTGCGGCGCCAGCACGCGCAGGCGATACACGCGCTCGCGCCCGAATTCCTGCCGGT
>DATEKI010000307.1:0-4620 GCA_035277545.1 Rhodanobacteraceae bacterium
CGACTACCCCGGCACCGTGGTCGCGGTCACCCACGACCGCTACTTCCTGGACAACGCCGCCGAGTGGATCCTGGAACTCGATCGCGGCCGCGGCATTCCGTGGAAGGGCAATTATTCGTCGTGGCTGGAACAGAAGGACGAGCGCCTGAAGCAGGAAGCCTCGACCGAGAAGGCGCGCCAGAAGGCGATCCAGAAGGAACTGGAATGGGTGCGCTCGGCCGCCAAGGGTCGCCAGTCCAAGGGCAAGGCGCGCCTCAACCGCTTCGAGGAATTGAACGCGGTGGATTACCAGCGCCGCAACGAGACCAACGAGATCTTCATCCCGCCGGGCGAGCGCCTCGGCAACGAAGTGATCGAGTTCAAGCACGTCTCGAAATCGTTCGGTGACCGCTGCCTGATCGATGATTTGTCCTTCAAGATTCCGCCCGGCGCGATCGTCGGCGTGATCGGCCCCAACGGCGCCGGCAAATCCACTTTCATGAAGATGGTGATGGGCAAGGAGCAACCCGACTCGGGCGAAATCGTGCTGGGCAAGACGGTGAAGCTCGCCTACGTCGACCAGTCGCGCGGCATGCTCAATGACAAGCACAACGTGTGGCAGGAAGTCTCGGGCGGACTCGACATCCTGAAGATCGGCAACTTCGAGATCCAGTCGCGCGCCTATATCGGCCGCTTCAATTTCAAGGGCAGCGACCAGCAGAAGATCGTCGGGCAGTTGTCGGGCGGCGAACGCGGCCGCTTGCACCTTGCGAAGACCCTGCTCGAAGGCGGCAACGTGCTGCTGCTGGACGAGCCGTCCAACGATCTCGACGTTGAAACCCTGCGCGCGCTGGAGGAAGCACTGCTGGAGTTCCCCGGCTGCGCGATCGTGATCTCGCACGACCGCTGGTTCCTCGACCGCATCGCCACGCACATCATCGCGTTCGAGGGCGATTCGCACGTCGAGTTCTTCCCCGGCAACTACAACGAATACGAAGCCGACAAGAAACGCCGCCTGGGCGAGGAAGCCGCGGCACCGCATCGAGTGAAGTACAAGAAGCTGGCGTAACGTGGTTCCGCCCGCGCCGCGAGCGGGCGACTTTTGTTTCGGCACGCAATCCCTGATTGCGCCGGGCATGACGATCTCGTCGACGTCGTGTCGGCTCGATTTTCCTTGGTGCTCGCCGAACGGCGGCCGCGCCGAACTACTCGCCACATCCCTGTGGCTCGCCCTTCGCTGACGCTCGGGGCCGCCTTCGGCGTTCAAATCGGCAGTCCCTGCCGATTTAGTCGCACGTCCCTGTGCTCGAACATCCGCGCCTTGCTCCCGCTTGGCACTGCGATGCTCGGCGCCATGCAACGGCGCGTTGGTCCGCTTCGTTGACGGCCATCCATGGCCTGCCCGATCGGTTCCCGTAGCATGGTCGCTCACGGCAACCACCAAAACGCCACCCATGCATGAAACTCTCAACATCTCCCGCCGCCGCTTGCTTCAAGCCGCGGGCATTTCGCTCGCCGCGCTTGCAACGCACGGCGTCGGCGCATTCGCGGCGACAACCCGCCCCGATCCATCGTCCAAACGCTCCCGACTGATCCTGCTCGGCACCGCCGGCGGACCGACGCCGAAAGCCGATCGCTCGGCGCCCGCGAATGCGATCGTGGTCGACGACGACATCTACGTGATCGACTGCGGCAATGGTGTGGCACGGCAGATGGTGAAAGCCGGACTCGATCTCGGCCGCATCCGCGACGTGTTCATCACGCACCAGCACTCCGACCACAACGCCGATTACGGCAATTTGTTGCTGCTGGCATGGGCCACCGACCTGCACACGCCGGTCGACACCTACGGTCCGCCACCGCTGAAGCGAATGACCGAACTGTTCCTGGAAATGGACGCCTACGACATCGGCATCCGCGAAAGGGACGAGGGCCGACCGCCGCTGGCACCATTGATCCATCCGCACGACATCACGCACAGCGGTCCCGTGATGCACGATGGAAACGTCAAGGTCACGGCGGCGCTGGTACAGCATCCACCGGTGACGCCGGCGTTCGCGTACCGCTTCGATTGTCCCGATCGTTCGATCGTGTTTTCCGGCGATACGCGCCCAAGCGAAAACCTGGTCGAACTTGCCCGCGGCGCCGACATCATGGTGCACGAAGTGATCGATCTGAAAGCCATCGATCAGGTCGTAAAGGACGAAGCGATGGCCACGCGCCTGCGCACACATCTCGAAGCCGCGCACACGCCGATGTCCGAAGTCGGGCAGATTGCGACGAAAGCGTGCGTGAAGACCCTGGTGCTGAATCACTTCGTGCCAGGCACGCCGCCGATTCCGGACAAGATCTGGTACGACGCAGTGAAGCCGCATTTCAAGGGCCGGGTGATCGTCGGCCACGACCTTATGGTGCTTTAGCCTGCCCGCCCATGCGAAGCGGCTGTTGTGAAAAATCAGGCCATGGATGGCCGTGGTGGTCTTTTATTACCACCAAACGTGTCAGCGATTACTCAACTCCGTAATGCAGCGATCAGGGATGATCGCATCAAGAATCCAGCAACTCCATCGCCATCACGATCGCGTCCTCGCGCCCGCGCCGCGCCGGGTAGTAGCCGGGCCGGCGGCCGATCTCGTTGAAGCCGGCGCGCTCGTACATAGCGTGCGCCAGTTCATTCGATGGCCGCACTTCCAGGAACACGCGTTCGGCGCGGTGCCAGCGCGCAAGGTCCAGCACGCGCTTCAACAGGTACGCCCCGTGGCCGCGGCCCTGGTGCAATGGCGCCACGCACACGTTGAGGATGTGCGCTTCGCCCGCACCCACCGAAAGGATCCCGTAGCCGACGATCGCACCGGCCTGCTCCAGCACCCAGCAATGATGGCCGTTGTCGAGGCAACTGCGGAAGATGCCGCGCGACCATGGAAACTCGTAAGCCGCGGCTTCGATGTTGGCCACCGCCGAAATGTCCTCCTGCGTCATCGGACGCAGTGCGGCTTCCAGAGGCGCGACCGCGGCCACCTCAGTCTCCCGCGGCGCGGCTCAACGCCTGCATCCGTTCCCACAGCAGGCGCTTGCGTTCGCGGTCCGTGTGCAGCACTGCCAACGGATCGGCGCGCAGCACGCGCAGCATGGGCACGCCCTCCGGCAGCGGTGCGGCGCCGAACACCATCACCGCGGCGGTCGGATCGTCCGCCACATCGCACACACGAACCCGTTGCAGTCCGGCCTTGCCGACCGCTTCGGTCAATGCCGCGTACATCTGCCGGATGGACGGGTTGTCCAATTCCGCCGGATCCGGCTGCAGCGCGAGACGACGGATCGCGGCCCTCGGCGGCGGCGCAACGGATGCAACATCGGGCGCCGGCGATGCGGCGAGCGGTGCCACGATTTCCGGACCCGCGCCAGCAGCCATGGCATGCCGGCGCAACCGTAGTGGCTGCACGCCCAGCGCACGCAATCGGCGTTCACGCACAACTTCATTCATGCGAACCCTCTTCCGGCGCTGCACGCCGCCGCGCCATGCGCAGGCGCCGCCGCGATGCGCGGCTGCGCAGGCCCCACAAGGTGATCACGATGCCCGACAGCGCATAGGCCGTGGCAAGCGCCAGCAGCACCAGCGCGGTGTTGAGCGTCAGCGCCACGATGATCAGCACTGCCAGAATGATCCACACGAACGGCACGCGATCGTTGACGGGCAGCGTCTTGAAACTGAAATAGCGCACCCGGCTGACCATCAACAAGCCGGCGATCACGGCGAGGATCGGCGTGAAGAAGCACAACCACCGTCCCTCGATGCCGAAGTTCTGCATCGTCCACACGAACGACATGCACAGGCCCGCCGCCGCGGGGCTCGCGAGACCCTGGAAGTAGCGCTTGTCGGCAACGCCGACCTGGGTATTGAAGCGCGCCAGCCTCAACGCCGCGCACGCGGCGTAGAGGAATGCGGCACACCAACCCACCTTGCTCCATACCGGGCCGTAATCGCGCAAGTACTGCAGCGACCACGTGTACATCACCAGCGATGGCGCGAGCCCGAAACTCACCAGATCGGAAAGGGAGTCGTATTGCACCCCGAATTCGCTTTGGGTGCCGGTGAGGCGCGCGACGCGCCCGTCCATGCCGTCCAGCAGCGCGGCCACGAACACCGCGATCGCGGCGTGCGTGAAAAACGCGCTGGTCACGACATTTCCCGGCGGCATGCTCGCTTGTTCCGCGGCACCGAGTATCGACGCCACGATTGCGTAGAACCCGGCGAACATCGCGCCGGTCGTGAACAGGTTCGGCAGCAGGTAAATGCCGCGTCGCAGGGGTTTGCGGGGAAGCGTGTCTGTCATGCGGGTGGCCAACTCGAGCCTGTCGGCAGTTTAGCCCATGCCCCAAGCGGCCGGCACGGAACAACCGTGACATCCGTCCGGATGCCGCGGGGCCGCTGTGGCATACTCGCGCCACCCGTCCAGGTGCTTCAGGGGACCTTCCATGCACATGCGCAGCTTCGTCGTCGCGTCGGCCATCGGCCTTTCACTGGCATGCATCGCCGGGTTCGCATGCGCGCAACAAATCTACAAATGGAAGGATGCCAACGGCGTTACCCATTTCTCGCAGACGCCGCCTGCATCGGGTACGCATTACTCGAAGATGCAC
>DATEKI010000308.1:0-2777 GCA_035277545.1 Rhodanobacteraceae bacterium
CAACGTTAGCGCGCGCAAGTATCGCTCACAAGCGCGGGGGCGCGATCGCGCCCCCGGCTCCACATCGATGCATGGCGGATTTCAGGCGACGCCGCGGCGGAACTGCGCCTGTTCGGTCGAGCCCTCCAGCGCCGACAACGAAGAACGACCGCCGGCGATGGCCCGGTTGACCGCATCGAAGTAACCGGCACCGACTTCGCGCTGGTGGCGCACCGCGCTGTAGCCGTCCTTTTCGGCGGCGAACTCGGCTTCCTGCAATTCCACGTACGCTGCCATCTGTCGCTCGCGATAACCGCGCGCCAACTGGAACATCGAATGATTGAGCGCATGGAAGCCGGCCAGGGTGATGAACTGGAACTTGTAACCCATCGCCGCGAGCTGCTGCTGGAAGGTCGCGATGGTCGCCTCGTCGAGGTTCTGCTTCCAGTTGAAGCTGGGCGAACAGTTGTAGGCGAGCAGCTTGCCCGGATATTGCGCGTGCACGGCCTCGGCGAAGCGGCGCGCCTGCTCGATGTCCGGCCTGGACGTTTCGCACCACACCAGATCCGCGTAGGGCGCGTAGGCGACGCCGCGCGCGATGGCCTGTTCGATCCCCGCCTTCGTGCGGAAGAAGCCTTCGACCGTGCGTTCACCGGTGCAGAATTCATGGTCGCGCGGATCGATGTCGGAAGTGAGCAGGCCCGCGCCCATCGCGTCGGTGCGCGCGACGATCAGCGTCGGCACGCCCGAGACGTCGGCCGCAAGCCGCGCGGCGACCAGCTTCGAAATGGCTTCCGAAGTCGGCACCAGCACCTTGCCACCCATGTGACCGCACTTCTTCGCGGAGGCGAGCTGGTCTTCGAAGTGCACGGCCGCCGCACCGGCTTCGATCATGTGCTTCATCAGCTCGTAGGCGTTCAACACGCCGCCGAATCCGGCTTCGGCGTCGGCGACGATGGGCACGAGCCAGTCGGTGTCGTCGTTTCCCTCGGCGTGATTGATCTGGTCGGCGCGCAGCAGCGCGTTGTTGATCCGGCGCACCACGTTCGGCACCGCGTCCACCGGATACAGCGACTGGTCCGGATACATCGTGCCTGCAGTGTTGGCATCAGCCGCAACCTGCCAACCGGAAAGGTAAATCGCCTTCAGTCCGGCTTTCACCTGCTGCACGGCCTGGTTGCCCGTGAGCGCACCGAGCGCGTTGACGAAAGGCTCGTGGTGGAGGTCACGCCACAGGCGTTCGGCACCATGCCGTGCGAGCGAATGCTCCACCGGCACGGTGCCGCGCAGGCGCACCACGTCATCGGCGCTGTAATCGCGCACGATGCCTTGCCAACGCGGATGGTTGTTCCAGTCGAGCTGCAGTTGTTCCGCGGTCGGAAGCTGGTTTCTCATGTCGTGCTCCTGTGGGTGGCGGCGATCAATGCAGCTGCGGATACGCGGGCAAGGTGAGGAAGCCGGCGAGCACATCGGCCCGCACCAGTTCCCCAAGCAAGCGCGCGGCGGCTTCGGCCTTCGCCGCGCCGGGTTGTTGGCTGGCAGCCAGCGCGTGCGTGTGCGCCGACAGTGCCTGCTCGAAACGCGCCGTCGTGATCGGCGCACCGTCGTCGAACGTGAGGCCGCCTTCATGGTGCAGCCATTGCCACAGCTGCGTGCGCGCGATTTCGGCGGTCGCGGCATCTTCCATCAGGTGATGGATCGGCACGCAGCCGAGGCCATCCAGCCATGCCGCGACGTACCGCATCGCAACTTCGACGTTGCCGTCGAACCCCGCCTGCGTGATCGTGCCGCCGCAAGGTGCGAGCAACGCGTCCCGGGTGATCGACACGTCTTCGCGTTTGACACGCAGCTGGTTCGGCGTCGGCATGTGTGCGTCGAATACCTCGCGTGCGACGGCCACGAGCGCAGGATGCGCGACCCACGTTCCGTCGTGGCCATCGGTGACCTCGCGCAGCTTGTCGGCGCGCACTTTCGCGAGCGCCGCATCGTTCGCGGCATCGTCGCCCTTGATCGGGATCTGCGCGGCCATGCCGCCCATCGCGAACGCGCCGCGGCGATGGCAGACCTCGATGAGGTATTGCGAATAGTTGCGCAGGAACGGCACCGTCATCGCGACCTGCCCGCGATCCGGCAGCACGCGGTCGGCGTGTGCACGCAGCGTCTTCAGGTACGAAAAAATATAGTCCCAGCGGCCGCAATTGAGCCCGACCGCGCGGCGCCGCAATGCATACAGGATCTCCTCCATCTGGAACGCGGCGGGCAGTGTTTCGATCAACACCGTCACCTTGAAGGTGCCGATCGCGAGGCCGAGCATGCGCTCGACTTGATCCATCACGTCGTTCCAGAGCGCGGCCTCTTCCATCGACTGCAGCTTGGGCAGGTAGAAATACGGACCACGATCCTGCGCGGCCAGCGTGCGGGCGTTGTGGAACGCGAACAGTGCGAAGTCGAACAGCGCGCCCGACATCGGTTCGCCATCGACGCGCACGTGGCTTTCCGGCAGGTGCCAGCCGCGCGGGCGCACCATCAACACCGCGGTCTTGTCGTTCAACCGGTATTCGCGGCCGTCGTCGTTGCGGAACGTGATCGTGCCGACCACCGCGTCACGCAGGTTTACCTGGCCATCCAGCAGGTTGTCCCAGGCGGGTGCGGTCGAATCCTCGAAATCGGCCATGAACACATTGGCGCCGGAATTCAAGGCGTTGATCACCATCTTGCGATCCACGGGGCCGGTGATCTCGACACGGCGGTCCTGCAATGCGGCCGGGATCGGCGCGACGGTCCATCCCGTGTCACGG
>DATEKI010000309.1:0-9068 GCA_035277545.1 Rhodanobacteraceae bacterium
AGCGCCGCCACGATGTCGCGCGCGATCGACAGCGCGTGCGCGTCGTTCTCGGCGAAGTGATCCGCCACGCCGGAGATGGAGGTGTGCACGTCGGCGCCGCCCAGCGTTTCCGCATCGACCACTTCACCGGTCGCGGCCTTCACCAGCGGCGGCCCGCCGAGGAAGATCGTGCCCTGGTTCTTCACGATGATGGTTTCGTCGCTCATCGCCGGCACGTAGGCGCCGCCGGCGGTGCACGAACCCATCACCACCGCGATCTGCGGGATGCCGAGCGCCGACATCCGCGCCTGGTTGTAGAAGATGCGGCCGAAGTGTTCCTTGTCGGGAAACACCTCGTCCTGCAATGGCAGGAACGCGCCGCCGGAGTCGACCAGGTAAATGCAGGGCAGGCGATTCTCCAGCGCGACTTCCTGCGCGCGCAGGTGCTTCTTCACCGTGATCGGGAAATAGGTGCCGCCTTTCACCGTGGCGTCGTTGGCGACCACCATCACTTCACTGCCATTGACGCGGCCGATGCCGGTGATGAGTCCGGCGGCAGGGGCGGTGCCGTCGTACATGCCGTGTGCGGCCAACGGCGAGAGTTCCAGGAACGGCGAACCCGGGTCGAGCAGGGCGCGCACGCGCTCGCGCGGCAACAGCTTGCCGCGGGCGGCGTGCTTTTCACGCGCCTTCGTGCCGCCGCCCTCGGCGGCGCGCGACAGTTCGGCTTTCAGTTCGTCGGTGAGCTTGCGCAGGTTCGCGACGTTGCCCCGGAAGCTTTCGCTCTTGCTGTCGATGGCGGTCGAAAGGACAGTCATGGTCGAATCCGTGGCGGGCGAGGTTGCGTCAACCCTGCATTCTATCGGTTGTCGCGCGCGCAAAAAAAACCGGCCGCACGAGGCGGCCGGTTCGGATGCAACGGGATGCGGCGAAGAGGATCAGTGACCCTTCATCGCATCCTTGGCCTTGCTGGCGGCGTCCTTCGCGGCGTCGGCAGCCTGGCCCGCCTTGTGGGCGGCGTCCTTCATCGCGTCCATCGCGCTGGCGCCGCTGGAAGCCGGCGCTGCGGTCGTGCTGCTGGCAGCCGGGGCGGCGGTCGAAGCCGGGGCCGCCTTCATCGCGCTCGAAGCCGCGCTCGCTGCCGAAGCAGCGGCACCGGCGGCTTCGGAAGCTGCGCCCGCAGCCTGCGAAGCGGCGCTGGCCGCCGCGGAAGTGGCGCTGGCCGCATTCTGCGCAGCCTGCTGCGCCTGGTCGGCAGCCGACTGGCCTTCGCCGGAATTGTTGCAGGCCGACAGCGACAGGGCCATTGCAGTGGCGACGGCAGCCACAAGTACGGTACGAGTGAACTTCATTGGAGATCTCCTGGATTGGGCCGTGGAAAGCCACGGAAGTGGCCTGCGTATTAAACAGCGTCTGGCTGAATAACGCCAGCGTCCCGCCATTTTACGAACACATAACGTTCAGTCGCCGCTTACCGCCCCGGGGGTACAAACCTGCAACCTCGGGGACAAGGTCAAGCCAGCTCGATGGCGATCGCGGTGGCTTCGCCGCCGCCGATGCACAGCGATGCCACGCCGCGCTTCTTGCCCGCGTGCATCATGGCGTGCAACAACGTCACCACGATGCGCGCGCCGGTACAGCCGATGGGATGGCCGAGCGCACATGCGCCACCGTGCACGTTGAGCTTTTCGTGCGGGATGGAAAGATCCTTCATTGCGGCCATGGCGACCACCGCGAATGCTTCGTTGACTTCGAACAGATCGACGTCATCGACTTTCCAGCCGGCCTTCTGCAGCACCTTTTCGATCGCGCCGACCGGCGCCGTCGTGAACCACTCGGGCTCCTGCGAATGCGTGGCGTGCGCGACGATGCGTGCCAGGGGTTTGACACCGCGCGCCTTGGCATCGTCCGCGGAGAGCAAAACGACCGCCGCGGCGCCATCCGAAATGCTGGACGAGCTGGCCGCGGTGACGGTGCCATTTTCCTTGCGGAACGCCGGTTTCAAGGTCGGGATCTTCGCGGGATCGACCTTGCCGGGGGTTTCATCGACGGACACGGCGACATCGCCCTTGCGCGACGGCACGGTGACGGTTGCGATCTCGTCGGCGAAGGCGCCGGATTTCACGGCCTCCTGCGCGCGCCGCACCGATTCGGTCGCGAACGCGTCCTGCTCCGCGCGGGTGAAGTGGTATTTGTCGGCACAGGATTCGGCGAACACGCCCATCGACTTCCCGTCGTAGGGATTGGTCAGGCCATCCCACATCATGTGGTCGACCATGCTGCCATCGCCGAGGCGGATGCCGGTGCGCACCGCGGCCATGTGGGGCGCATTGGTCATCGATTCCATGCCACCGGCGACGACCACGCTGGCGGAACCGGCCTTGATCAGGTCGTGGCCGAGCATGATCGCCTTCATTCCCGAGCCGCACACCTTGTTCAACGTGGTGCAGCCCGTCGAGGGCGGCAGGCCGGCCGCGAGTGCCGCCTGCCGCGCCGGTGCCTGGCCGAGGTTGGCGGGAAGCACGCAGCCCATCAGCACCTCGCCGACGTCGCCCGGTGCGATCCCGGATTGCTGCAGTGCCGCGCCGATGGCGGCAGCCCCCAGTTTCGGCGTGGGGAAGCCGGTGAATTGGCCGAGGAACGCGCCGATGGGCGTGCGCTTGGCGGCGGCGATGATGATGTCGGACATGGTTGGACTCCAGGGTGCCGATTGAATTGGACCCAGCCACGAAGCGGCACGGACTGGACCATTCATGGTTGCGAATTGGGCCGCGCTGCCAGGCAGCGTCGGCTCGAATGAGCCGCCTTCCCGTTGATGCAGGAGCGATCTGTGCGGATTATGCGGCGAATGCTGCGCTGCCGCAAACGGCGTCTGTTCTACCGGAATACATGGGTGCAGAATGCGTCGTGGCAACCGGGGCGGGAACAAGACGGTGGAGGGAGGCGTGACGACGCGCAGGTTCGGAAGAATCCGGTGGCTTGCTCCGGGGTTGCTTTCGCTTGCCCTCGCGGCTTGCGGCGGCGGTGGCAGCAGCGTTCGCAGCGTGCCCGCCAGCACGCCACCACCCACGACGCCATCCACCCCGCAGCCACCGACCGACGCGCAGCTTTCGATCACCAACACGTCTGCCGCGCATGCCGCGGGTTACACCGGTGCGGGCGTCACCATCGGCTTCGTCGACAGCGGAATCATGCGCAGCAATCCCACGGTGGCCGGGCGCGTCCTGGCCGAGTTCATCGATGTCGATCCCACGCAAAACAACACCAGCATCGATGACGTGGTCGGTCACGGCACCTGGGTGTCGGAAATCGCGGCAGGCGCGCCGTTCGCGAAGTTCCCGGGCGGCATCGCGCCAGGCGCGGACCTGGTGTCGGCGCGCATCATTTCCGACAACGCGCCCGACGACAACGGCAGCACGCCGCCGACCACGGTCACCGCCGCCGACGCGCAGTTTTTCCAGCAGGTCAACCAGCAGCTGATCGGCGCCGGCGTCAAGGTGATGAACAATTCCTGGGGTGGCATCACTTGGGACACCAGCGACGCCAGCGTGAACCAGGCGTTCGACGCCGCCTACGGTCCGTTCGTCAACCAGCAGGATGGGTTGGTAGTGTTCGCGGCCGGCAACGACTCGCAGGCGAATCCCAGCACCATCGCGGCGCTTCCCTCCGTCGCGCCCGATCTCGAAAAAGGCTGGCTGGCGGTGGTCGCGGTCAACAGCAACAACCCCACGCAACTGGACAGCTATTCCAACAAGTGCGGCATCGCGATGAACTATTGCCTGGCCGCGCCCGGCGACGTGATCGTGCTGGACAAGGACACCGTGGCAAGCACGGCCAATCCGACCTATTACATCGTCGAAGGCACTTCGCTGGCCGCGCCGCAGGTTTCGGGCGCCGCGGCACTCGTGTGGCAGGCGTTCCCGTATTTCAGCAACGACCTGGTACGCCAGACATTGCTCGGCACCGCCGATCCGCTGGGCGGTTCACAACCCAACCCCGCGTTCGGTTACGGCGAACTCGATGTCGGCAAGGCGGTGCAGGGCCCCGCGCAATTCAACTGGGGCGACGTCAGCGTGTCGTTCGATGGCATCACGTCGACGTGGAGCAATGCCATCAGCGGTGCGGGCGGCCTGATCAAGAACGGCACCGGCACGCTGGTCCTCACGGGCGCCAATACCTACAAGGGTGGAACCCAGGTCAATGGCGGCACCCTGCAGTCGCAAATCGCATTGCCTGGCAACGTCACGATCGGTACCGCCGGCACGCTGGACAACGTGCCCGGCGTGAATGGATCGCTCACCAATTCGGGCACGCTGACCGTTCGCAGCGGGACGACGGAGGTAACGGGCAACTACGCACAAGGCGGCACCGGCACGCTGTCGGTCAATCTGGGGACGTTGCTCAGCGTCAGCGGGACCGCACGGCTCGACGGCACGTTGAATGTCCTCGGCGCGATTCCAGGTTACGTCGACAACAGCCACGAAAACGTACTGGCTGCTTTCGGCGGAATCAGCGGAACGTTCGCGCAGCTCACCACCTCGCCGGGCGTGTTCCTCAACACCACCATCCAGTACACCGCGAACAACGTCTGGCTCGACACCACCAGCCTCAGCATCACGCAGGCCGCGCAAGCGATGGCGCTCACCGATCCCGCATCTTCGGCCGCGGCCGCGCGCGTGCAGGACGGCTTCGATGCGATCAACGCGCGCATCGCCGCGGGCGGCTCCGTGGCGAGCGGTGTGCTGCAGGGCGCGGGCGCGATCCAGCACGCGGCGACGCCTGCTTCCGCGCGGGCGACCTTGCAAAGCCTGTCGGGCCAATTGCACGCAGCCAGCGCGGCGATGCTGTTCGACGGCATGGACGCGGCCGACGGCGCGTTGTCGCGGCACTTCGACGAGCTGCTCGATGGCCAGGCGCGGCCAGGCGCCTGGTACGGCAACCTCGGTTGGCAAGGCGACCTGCAGCGTGCCGGCTATGCAGGCGCAACCTTCCAGAGCGACGGCAGCGTCATCGGCGCGGATTTCCGGGTCGGTGCGCACGCTCTGTTGGGTTATGCGCTCGGCCAAAGCCGTGGCTATGGCCAGCTCGATGGTTCGTGGGACCACAACCGGACGTGGTCCGACCACGTGATGGTGTACGGCGGCTTGTCCAATGGCCCGTGGTACGCGAATGCACGCGTCGGCGGTGGCTGGTATCGCGCGGACATGCAGCGCCTGCTGTGGCTCGGCGGGCTCGATGCACCGCTCGGCAGCGCGATGTCGGGACGCTACGTGGCAGGGACTCTGGAAGGTGGTTACCAGTGGCACTTCGGCGCGACGCAGGTCACGCCGTTCGTCGACGCGCGTTACCAGCAACTGCGCCAGGGCGCGTTCGCGGAAACGGGCGGCTACGGATTCGGATTGAAGGCGGACAGCCGCACGGTCGGCCGCCTGCAGACGGGCGTCGGCTTGCGTGCGCAGCGCAGCCTGCGCCTCGCCAACGGCATGCTGGTGCAGTTCGACGGCAGCGCGGCGTGGTGGCACGCGCTGCACCAGTACGGCGATGCCTTCGATGCCAGCTTTACCGGCTTCGATGACTGGATGCCCGTCGACGGCATCGGGCTGTCACGCGACGAATCGATCCTGCGCGCCGGCGTTTCGCTGTGGCCGACGCACACATTCGGCCTGCGGCTCGGGTTCACCCGTGAACAGGGTTCGCGGCAGCAATCCAGCAGCGCGATGTTGCAGGGGACGTTCGCGTTTTGATGGGCGCGAAAAGAATCGGGTAGGGCGGGAGTAGCGAAGCAAATCCCGCCGAATGAGTTCGGAAAACGGCGGGTTGTCACCCGCCCTACCAATCGCCCGCGCGTCGCCGCGGAAGCATCGCTTCTACGCGTTCCCGTAAAACAATTCCCGCCCGATCAACATCCGGCGGATTTCGTTGGTGCCGGCGCCGATTTCGTAGAGCTTGGCGTCGCGCAGGATGCGGCCGGTCGGGAATTCGTTGATGTAGCCGTTGCCGCCCAGCGACTGGATGGCTTCCAGCGCAACCTCCACGGCGTTGCGAGATGACAGCAACAGGCACGAGGCCGGGTCGATGCGCGACTTCACGCCCGCGTCGAACTGCTGCGCGATCATGTACGCGTACGCGCGCGCCGATTGCAGCGCCGTGTACATGTCGGCGATCTTGGCCTGCATGATCTCGAACGTGCCGATCGGCGCGTTGAACTGCTTGCGTTCGCGCACGTAGGGCAGGGTGACGTCGATGGCCGATTGCATCAGCCCGATCGGACCGCCCGACAGCACCAGCCGCTCGGTGTCGAGGCCGCCCATCAGCACGCGCACGCCTTCGTTGACCTCGCCGACGCGGTTGGCATCGGGGATTTCGCAGTCCTCGAACACCAGTTCGCAGGTGTTGGAGCCGCGCATCCCGAGCTTGTCGAGCTTCTGCGCGGTGTGGAACCCCTTCATGCCCTTCTCGACGATGAAGGCGGTGATGCAGCGGCTGCCCGCAGTGCGGTCGGCCGTGCGCATGTACACCAGCAGCACGTCGGCGTCGGGGCCGTTGGTGATCCACATCTTGTTGCCGTTGGCGACCCAGTGGTCGCCGCGCTTCCCGGCCTTGCACTTCATCGAGCCGACCACGTCGGAACCCGCGCCGGGTTCGCTCATCGCCAGCGCGCCGACGAATTCGCCCGAGCACAGCTTCGGAATGTATTTCTTGCGCTGCGCCTCGGTCCCGTTGTGGAAGATGTTGTTGACGCACAGGTTGGAGTGCGCACCGTAGGACAAGCCGACCGAGCCCGACGCACGCGAGATTTCCTCCATCGCCACGAGGTGCGCGAGGTAACCCATGCCGCTGCCGCCGTATTCGGTCGGCACCGTGATCCCGAGCAGACCCATGTCGCCCAGCTTCTGCCAGAGGTCGGACGGGAACAGGTTGTCGCGGTCGATCTGGTCCGCGCGCGGCGCGATTTCCTTCTCCGCGAAGGCATGCACGCTTTCGCGAAGCAGGTCGATGTCTTCACCGAGTTTGAAGGGTTGCATTCGATTTCCCTGTGACGTCATCCGGCAAATGGGCAATCCATTGTGCCGCATTCGCGCCGGCACACGATGGCTGGTCATTCCGGGGCCGCGCGCAGCGCGGAACCCGGAATCGGTTTTCCGGCGTCGATAGACCGATTGACTCGCGCCATCCATGGCGCTCGCCCTTCGGACCGCCTTTGGCGTTCGCGTTGGCTATCCTGCCAACGCAGTCGGGTTCACCTCTTCGGGGCGCCCCGGAATGACGACGAGGGCGGAACTGCGCTTTTTCCGGGTGCGGGTCTCGACGCTTACTGTCCCCGCATCCTGCCCAGGAACCGCGCGCCGTCATTGCCCATCGTCGGCAGCTTGATCTTGCCGACGGCGTTGATGCGTTCCTCGGCCATGCGGTCGGCGGCCTTGTAGGTCGGGATTCCGTCGCGGTCGGCGATCTGGAAGATGCGGCCGTCGTTGTAATAGATGCTGCGCATCATGCGCATCGCGCGTTCGCGGTTGTAGCCGTCGATTTCCAGCGACACGTTCATCACGCCGCCGGCGTTCACCGCGTAGTCGGGCGCGTACACCACGCCGCGCTTCATCAGTTCGTCGCCGATCGCGTCGGTGGACAACTGGTTGTTGGCGATGCCGCAGATGATCGGCGCCTTGATGCGGTCGATGGTCTGCTTGTTGACCGTGCCGCCCAGCGCGCACGGGCTGTAGACGTCGCAATCGACATCGTAGATTTCGTCGATGCCGACGGCTTCGCAACCGAGTTCATCGACGCAGCGCTGCACCGCGTCCTTGTGGATGTCGGTGACGAACACCTTGGCGCCCTGTTCGCGCAGCAGCTTGATGAATTCGCTGCCCACGTGGCCGGCGCCCTGCACCGCGAAGCTGTACTTGCCGATGTCCTCGTTGCCGTGTTTGTAGTTGAGCGTCGCCATCACGCCCTGCAGCGCGCCGTAGGCGGTGAACGGCGAAGGATCGCCGGAACCGCCGTGCACCTGGTGCACGCCGGTCACGAATTCGGTCTCGCGATACACGTATTCCATGTCGTTGACGTCGATGCCGACGTCCTCGGCCGTGATGTAGCGGCCGTGCAGCGAATTGATGAAGCGTCCCAGCGAACGGAACAGCGCTTCGGACTTGTCCCTGGCCGGATCGCCGATGATCACCGCCTTGCCGCCGCCCAGGTTCAGGCCCGCCACCGCGTTCTTGTAGGTCATGCCGCGCGACAGCCGCAGCACGTCGTTCAATGCTTCCTCGTCGGTCTTGTACGGCCACATCCGCAGGCCGCCGAGCGCGGGGCCGAGCACGGTGTTGTGGATCGCGATGATGGCCTTGAGGCCCGCATCCTTGCTCTGGCAGAACACGACCTGCTCGTGGCCGGTGGTGGCGATGGTTTCGAAAAGCATCGGGATTGCTCCAGTTGCGCACGAACGGCGCGGGTGTGGAAATGGCGCCGATGGCGCGAGACAGACATGGCCTCATGTCACGCCTGACGAAGGTCACGCAGTCCATTGAACACGTTGCTGTTTGCGGGAGCGACGGATCGCGTTCCGTCGCGGGATTCGTCGCGCATCGATTCGCAAAGACCGGTCGCCACAATTCGGTTGTCGGCATAGTACGATCGTGCTATTTTGCTGCCCATGGTTCTTGCAGCCGCCACCGCCAAGGGCGTCGCCACCCGCGGCGCAATCATCGATCGCGCGATCGGATTGGTGCGCAAGCAAGGCCTTGAAAGTCTCTCGATCGGCGGCCTCGCACAGGCCGCGGCGATGTCAAAGAGCGGCGTGTTCGCGCACTTCGGTTCGCGCGAGGATTTGCAACTGGCCGTGCTGGATGCCGTGGCCGAGGATTTCTCGCAGAAGGTGTTGCAGGCTGCATTCCGCCAGCCGCGCGGCGTGAAGCGCCTGCGCGCGATCCTGGCGGGCTGGATGGACTGGACGCACGGCGCCGGCTGTCCCATGATCGCCGCGGTCATCGAGTACGATGACCGCCCGGGCGCCATTCGCGATCGCGTGGTTTACTGGCAGCAGCGATTGCGCGAAGCACTGACGCACGCCGTGCAACTGGCGATCGACACCG
>DATEKI010000310.1:0-4643 GCA_035277545.1 Rhodanobacteraceae bacterium
TCGGTGCCGAACTCGGCGGCACGCGCGTCCGCATCGGACAGGATGTCCGACAGCAACGAGGCCACCGGCGCAGGCAGGACGTCGACCGGATCGGGTTGCGTTGCATCCGCGAGCACGTGCAGCGGCAGGAACCGGCCGTGGCGCGCGAGGCTCGCGTAGCCTTGCACAAGGTCGAACAAGCTGACCGCGCCGTCGCCCAGCGCGATCGCCGGTCCGTAGTAATCCGCACTCTTGTCGAAGGTGGTGAAGCCGAAGCGCTGCAGTTCGTCGATGATTGCAGGCACGCCCACCGCCTGCGCCGTGCGCACGGCCGGGATGTTCAACGAATTGGCCAGTGCATAGCGCAGGCTGACGCGCCCGTAGTGGCGGCCACTGTAGTTGCGATAACGGTGCACGCCGTCGTCGATGCGTTCGGCAAGCGGCGAATCTTCCAGCACGTGGTCCGGTTGCCAGCCGAGCCGGGTCATCGCGAGCCCGTACACGAAGGGTTTCAGCGTGGAGCCTGGCTGGCGCGGCGTCAGCACCGGATCGATGCCCCAGGGGTCGCCGCCCGGTGCGACCGCCCATGCCAGCACGCCACCGGTGGCGTTGTCCACCACCAGCGCCGCGGCGTTGCGCACGCCGCGGCCGTGCAGTTCGGCGACGCGCTTGCGCAAGGTCTGTTGAACGAACTGCTGCAGCGTCGCATCCAGCGTGGTGCGCTGCACGGGCTCGGTGAACCCCAACGCGCGTGCATGCTTCTGCGCGTACACCACGAACGGCCCGGCATCGACCCCCAGCGGCATGGACCCTGGTTGGATCGGTGCGCGTTCGATTGCCTGGGCTTCGATCGCGCTGATCGCATGCGCGGCGCGCATGCGCCCTGCCAATTGATCGACCGCCTTGCGCAACGCATGCGGATGGCTGCGCGGATCGTAGCCTTGCGGCGAGCGCACCAGTACGGCCAGCGCCAATTGTTCGGCGGGATCGAGCGCGCCGACTTCGCGCCCGAAGTAGTAGTTCGCTGCCTGCGCCACGCCGCGCCGCTGCGCACCGTACGGCACCTGGTTGAGGTAGAAGGCCAGCACCTCGGCGTGGCCGAACCGCCCCAGCAGGCGGTCGGCATCGAAGCCCGCAATCCAGTGGCTCCAGTAACTGCGGGGGCGCGGCTTGAGGATCCGCGCGACCTGCTCACCGATGGTGCTCGCGCCGCGCTCGACGTGTCCCGCACGCGCGTTGCCCCACAATGCGGCGAAGCGCGCACGCCAATCCACGCCACCGTGCTGCCAGTAGCGATGGTCCTCCGACGCGACGAAGGCTTCGCGCACGAGCGGCGGGATGCGCGAGGCCGGCAGCACCGCGGCCCGATTCAACCTGCCCTTGAAGCTCAGGTTGAGCGGCGTGCCATCCGCGGCCAGGAAATGCGTGGGCGATGCAGCGGAAGCATCACCACCCAGCGACGCGGGCAGCGGCATCAAGGCCCGCCATGTGGCGATGGCGAGCACCAGCAGTAGTACCGCCACCGCGGCGATCGAGATCCACAGCGTGCGCAGCCGGAACACTTCAGTGCTCCGGCATCGCCACTTTCAGGTGCTGCGAAACACCACGGCCGAACACGTCGGGTTGGTAAATCTCCTTCACCGTCGGTGCCGGCGCAATGAACCTGCCGGGCGCGATCACCTGCGCCGAATACACCACGCGGTAGTGTCCGGCAGGCAAGTCGTCGGCGAAGAAACGTACCGCATCGAACGCCGTTTCGCGGTGATAGAAGCCGCCTTCGACGATCGACATGTTCGGCCATGGACCGCCGTCGAACATCAGGATCGACACGCCAGGCTGCTCGGCCGGCGTGGTCTGCGCGGACGTCGCCAGGTTGCGGTTCACCGCCTCGAACGCGCCCGGCAACGGATCGCTGAGCACGACGTGGTGGCGTTCGGTCGGCGCATCGACGTCCAGGTCCACGCGCACGATCTCGCCGCGACGCAGGATCGTGCCGGGCCTCACCGCCAACCACTGCTTGCCGCGCCGGACGTAGTAGTGGCGTGACAAGGTCATGCCGGCGTCCGCCGCGGGCAGCAGGTTCGGCGGCATCGTGTAGTGCACCTCCACGTTGTAATACAGGCGGCCTTCGCCGCCGCGTGCGAGCTTCACTTCGAACTGCTGGCCCGGTTTCGCTGCCGGTCCGGCGAGCTTTACCGCGGCTGTCGCGCGCGAATCGAACGCGGCGGCTTGCGCCTTCTGCCCGGGCAGATCCAATTGGCCGGTCAAGGCCCTGACCGGCGTGCTCTCGTACGCATCGGCGTAGTGCGTGGTCGCGGTCGTGCAGAACACGTTCTCCTGGCTGTTGGGCCAGCCGCCCGCGTTGCGGCGTTGGCCCGCGACCCAGCGCATCAGTTTCTGCGGCGTGTCACCCAGGATGTTCGCATCGCCATACGCCGTCTTGTAGCGCGACAGCGCATCCAGGATCGCGCAGTTGGAGCGCAGCGGTGTCGCCAGCAAGTCGAGGTACGCACCCTGCTCGTCCTCGTTGAACGAGATCTCGCCGGCGGATTCCTCCGCGTACGAAAGCAGCGACTTCGCGATCGCGTCGGCGCTTGCGCGATCGTGGCTGCCGATCGCCGCGTCCAGCAACAGCGCCTGCCCGAACAGGCGCAGCTTGTGCAGGCCCGGCACCATGCCCGCGACCGCGCCGTCGGGCAGATGGCCGTCCGGCGACAACGCCAGTGCCGCCAGCGCGCCTGCCTGCAACACCGGCACCTCGTACTTGTCGGCGTCGTCGCTCGCCTTCGCCAGGATCTCCTTGTGCAGGTATTCCCACAGGCGCTGCTTCACCTGCGCCGGTGGCCGGTGCCCGGCATCGCCGAGCCAGTCGAACGCGAGCGCGGTGTACACGCTGAGGTATCGGCTGACGAAGATGTTGCTTGGAATCCAGAACGACATGCCGCCGTTCGGGGCCTGGAAATCGGCGGAGTCGGCCAGCATCTGGTCAATCGTTTGCGGCGCTTTCGGCCAGATCACCGCGTCGCCCAGCACCGGTTTCAGGCGCAGGTAATCGGACGCCAGCACGCCGCGGCTGAGCCGCACTTCCCACGTCTGCAGCGGATCGTCGCGCATGACTTCGAACGCGCCGGTGAGTCCACCGACCAGCGTCGGCGCGAACGTCACCTCGATCTTCGCCATGCCAGGCAACGCCTTGGGCGGTACCTTCACCGGTACCTGCGCTCCGGCGCCGACCGTGCTGCCGTATTCCGCCGCAACGACTTCGGTACCAGGAATGCGCACGGGAATGTGCGCTTCCACCGCGTCGCCCAGCTTGCCCGACCGCGCGGTCGCGGCGAAATCGATGTCGCCGGGGCCGGACGCGACCAGCGGCAGCCACGACAAACCGTGTCCGAACGATTTGAGATCGAGCCTGCCGGATGACCCGGCACTGCCGCCTTCGATCGCGCCGTGCGCCTGGATTCGGGTCGCGACGTGCAGCGCCTTGTCGGTACGATTGGTGACGTTGAACGCCGCGCCGAAATGGTCGCCGACATGCATCTGGTTGGGCAGTGCGGGTTCGATCTGCAACGGCAGGTTGACGCGCACGCTGCCGTCACCGAGGCCCATCGCCGCGCCAGGACTCATCGCGATCACGAGGATGCGCCAGCGCGTGAGGTTGTCCGGCAGCGTGAAACTGAAGTGCGCGTGGCCCGCCGCATCCGTTTCGAGCGCGGGGTTCCAGTACGCCGCGTAGCTGAAATTGCTGCGCACGTTCGGGCCGACGCTGGCGCCGCCGCCACCGCCTGGATTTTCACCCTTGCCTGCCTTCGGCTGCAGGCGCGTCAACAGTTGTTCGGCCAGGCTGTAGTTGGCAACATCGGGGCCGTTCGGCGGCGCGTAGAACGTCGCGCGCGGGTCGTAATACTTCACGCCTTCCTGCAACAGGTCGAGCACGCCCTGGTCGACGACCGAGGCGATCAGCCGCGTCTTGCCCGGCGCCTTGCCGTCGAACGTCTTCACCGCCACATCCACGTCGACCGTCTGGCGCGGCTTGTACTCAGGCCTGGCAGGCGTGACCTTGATGTCGAACGCGCTGCCCTTGCCCGTGATCTTCAGCGCGACGTAACCCAGCGCCAACTCGGGCCGCCCGAGATCGGGGTCGGCCGGCGGGCTCACGCGCGGCGAGAAGATGGCAACCGACAGGTATGCGCCGGGGAAACATTCCGCACCGATCGGCACGTCGATGACGGGCGCGGAACCCTGCAAGGTCACGATCTTCTTCCACAGCACGCCGTAGCGTTCGATCGTCACCAGCGCGCGTGCGCCGGGATAGGGGTTCTGCACCAGCACGTGCGCGGTGTCGCCCACCTGATAGCTGGACTTGTCCGGCACCAGCGTCACGCCCTTGCCGGACTGCGACCACACCACTTCACCCGCTCCGGTCACCCACGTGGACAGCACGCTCTTCTGGGCGTGGCCGTGACTGTCGATGACGGTACCGACCACGCGGAAATCGCCGGCCCGCTTCGGCATCAGCGCGCAGCTCGCAGGCGCGTTCGCTGAAGTCGCCCTGCACTGGTCTTCGGCGACCCACGTCGCGTGCTCTTCCGGCGTGAAATCGCCCGCGCCGTTCTTCACGCGCACGCGCGTGATGGCCTGGCGCTGCAATTGCAGCTCGACCG
>DATEKI010000311.1:0-5330 GCA_035277545.1 Rhodanobacteraceae bacterium
ACGCGGCTGTCCTCGACATACAGCACCGTGCCCTCGGCGCGCTCGCTCGGCTGCACGTAACCGCGGATGAAATCCGTGAGCGCGGCGTAGCCCGCGGCCTTGTCGAAGTAGTCGGTGATCTCGTCGCCGATCTCGCGGTTCTGCAAGCGCTCCTGCACGTCGCCGGAAACCGCGACGATCGGGATGTACGCCTGCGGCGCGTGTTCGCGCACGTACTTCGCCAGCACCGCGCCATCCATGTCCGGAAGGCGCAGCGCGGTGGTCACCAGGTCCACGACGCCCGCGTGCAGGACCTGCTCGGCCTCGGCTCCGGTTTCGCAGGGAATGATCGTGGCACCGGGAAGGCCTTTCTCCAGCACGCGCGAAATCAGCGTGCGCGCCACCTTCGATCCGTCCACTACCACCACGCGCGGATTGTCACTGGCGATGTGGCGAAGAACGTCGTTCATAGTTCCGTGGTCGATCTGCGCAAGCGACGGCGACGCACCTGCATCCAATGCCTGCAGCTTCAGGTCCTTGATTGCAGCAAGTGGCGGCTGCTCGCGATCAGTGCACCCAGCCAGCCCAGTACGACGGCAATCGCCCAGCCGATGCCGAGCGTAGCCCAGGACAAGCCGCCGAAGTGCAGCCGGCCCGTGTAACTGGCGACCAGGTCACGCACCGGTGCCGCCAGCACCGCTTCCAGCAACAGCACGAGCAGGACCGCGACCAGGCCGGCCGCCAGACCATACCACGCGCCTTCGTAAAGGAAGGGCCTGCGCACGAACGCGGCACTGGCCCCGATTAATTGCTGCACGATGATCTCGTTCGCGCGGCTGCGTATGTCCAGCCGCACGGTGTTGCCGATCACCAGCACCGCCGCCGCGCCCAGCAGCACCGCCAGCAGCAGCGTCACGCGTTGGCCCACCGCGATCAACGCGTCGAGCCGTGCGCGCCATTGCCCGTTGTCCTGCACCAGGTCGACACCGGGCATCGCGCGCACGGCCGCGACCATTTGTTCCACTTGTGCGCGATCGGTGCCCGCGCGCGGTTCGACCAGCAGCAGGAATGGCAGCGGGTTGTCCGGCAGCGACTTGATCGCGTCGCCGAAACCCTGCATCGCGGCCAGCTCCTCGATGCCCTGCCGCGGCGTGCGGATCACCACGGTGCCGACATCACTGCGTGCGTGCAGGATCGCCGCGAGTTTTCCGGCGCCGTCGGCCGTGACGTCCGGTTTCAGGAACACGTTGACCGATTGCGAATCACCCAGCGCCGTCGCGAGATGCTGCACGTTCACCAGCAGCAGGTAGAACGCCAGCGGCAACGCCAACGCGAGGCCCATCACCACGATGGTCAACGCGGTGCCGAGCGGCCGGCGCGCCAACTGGCGCAGGCTGTCGCGCAGGCACCACGCGTGCTGGCGGCGCCACATCGCCGTGCGTGCATGCCGAACCGGTTTGGCCATCGCGTCCTGGGCGTTCATGCAACTTCGCTTCCCGGCACGTCGTCGATCAGGTGCCCGTGGTCGAGCACCACCACGCGCTGCTTCATGCGTTTGAGCAGCGCAAGGTCGTGACTGGCGATCAGGATGGTGCTGCCGGTCTGCCGGAGGCCCACGAACAACTGCATGATCTCTTCCGACAGCTGCGGATCGAGGTTGCCGGTCGGTTCGTCGGCGATGATCAACGCGGGCCGCGCGACGATCGCGCGCGCGATGCCGACGCGCTGTTGCTCGCCGGTGGACAGCGCCGCCGGCGCATCCTTGCCGCGTCCGGCCAGCCCGACTTTTTCCAGCGCACCGCGCACGCGCTTGCCGCGCTCCTCGTGCGGGATGCCCGCGATCAACAGGGGCAGCGCGACGTTGTCGGCGACACTGCGGTCCATCAGCAGGCGATGGTCCTGGAACACCATGCCGATGTCACGGCGCAAGCGCGGAATGCCGCGATGGCGGACGTGCGCGAGATCGCGGCCGTGCACTTCGATGGCGCCGCCGCTGGGGCGTTCGATCAAGGCGATCAGTTTCAGCAGCGTGGTCTTGCCCGCACCCGAATGGCCGGTGACGAACAACATCTCGCCCGCTTCGACCTTGAACGAGACGTCGATCAGCGCCTCGCGGCCTTCGGGGTAGCGTTTGCTGACGGAATCGAAGCGGATCACGTGGTTCGGAGGGATTCGGGATTCGCGAGAGCATAAACGCTTTCACCCTCTTCCGAAGGAAGGGGTCGCGCCGAAGGCGCGGGGATGTGCGTTGCACAAGGAGCCATCCCCCTCTCGCGCTGCGCGCGCGTTCGCTTATTCGCGCCATCCTTGGCGCTCGCCCTTCGGGCCGGCTGACGCCGTTCACGGCCGATCCAGTCGGCCGTAGTCGCTCCGCCCTTCGGTCCGAAGGGGGAAGTTGTCAGGCGTTCGCCGCGGGCGATGCAGTGTGGCCCCTCGGCTTGCGGCGACGGCGACGCTTGCTGGCGGGCGGTTTGCCGGCGTTGGCCGTCGGAGCTTCCGCATCCGGTTCCCGATGCTCGTGGTGCGTCGCCTGCGGCATCGCGCGTGGCGGCGGCGATGCCAGCCACGCAGGCTCGATCGCCTGTACCGGAATCTTCATGCCGATGTAGCGCTCGATATCGGGCAGGTTCATCGCATAGAGATCACACGCGAAGCTGATCGCATCGCCCTCGGCGCCGAGGCGCGCGGTGCGGCCGATGCGGTGCACGTAATCCTCGCCGTCCTGCGGAAGGTCGTAGTTGAACACGTGGGTGACATCGGGAATGTGCAGGCCGCGCGCGGCGACATCGGTGGCGACCAGGATGTCGGCTTCGCCCTTCTTGAAGCGCTCCAGCAACTTCTGGCGCTTGGCCTGCGGCACGTCACCCGACAAGGCGCCGACCTTGAAACCGTGCCGCTTCAACTTCTCGGTCACGCGTTCGGCGGCGGCACGGGTGTTGACGAACACGATGCTGCGCTGGGGGTTGCAGTGTTCCAGCAGGTTCAGCAGCAGCGGCAGCTTTTCCTCCTTCGCGGGGAAGTACACCTGCTGGCGCACCCTGTCGGCGGTGACGTTCTCGGTCTCCACCGCCAGCTTCTCGGGCTGGTTCATGTGTTCGTAGGCAAGTTCCAGCACGCGGTACGAAAGCGTGGCGGAGAACAGCATGCCCTGGCGTTCCTCGCGCGCCGGCATCTTGCGCAGCAGGTAACGCACATCCTTGATGAAGCCGAGGTCGAACATGCGGTCGGCCTCGTCGATCACGGTGGCCTCGACCGCGCGGAAACTGAAGACGTGCTGCTTGAAATAGTCGATCAGGCGGCCAGGCGTCGCGATGATCACGTCGCAGCCGTCGCGCAGTTGCTGACGCTGCTTGTCGTAATCGACGCCGCCGTAGATCAGCGCGAAGCGCAGCCCCGTGTGGCGGCCGATCGCCTGTGCATCCTTGTCGATCTGGATCGCGAGTTCGCGCGTGGGCGCCAGGATCACCGCGCGCGGATCGTTGTCCTGGCGCTCCGGGATCGCGGCATGCGTGAGCAGCCGGTTCATCACCGCCACCAGGAACGCACAGGTCTTGCCGGTACCGGTCTGCGCCTGCCCGGCGACATCGCGCCCGGCAAGCGCCACCGGGAGGGTCAGGGCCTGGATCGGCGTGCAGCGCGTGAATCCGCAATCGGCAAGGCCGGCCGCGAGATGCGGATGCAGGTCGAATTGTTCGAAAAAGGTATCGGTGAGGACTTGGTCGGCCACGGAGTTTTACGCCACGGAATAGCTGGGTCACGGATGGCAGGCAGGCGACGGGGCCGGCGTACGACGCGATCCCATTGCCTGCGCGCTGGATCGCGCCACGGATTGAGATGGAATGTCCCGCGGATACGCGGAACCTCACGGCGACATGCGCGTTCGAATCCGCACCCCGTTGCCAAGTGATTGAGTTGATTGTAGCAGGACGCCCGTGCTTCCCGCGCTTGCAATGCCGGCCCGAACCCCCCATCTTGTGTTTTCCGTTACCGTTCCAGACCTCCCATGAGCGAAAACATCACCCACGTCAAAGACGCCGATTTCGAAACCGAAGTGCTGAAATCCGACACTCCGGTGCTGCTGGATTTCTGGGCGGAGTGGTGCGGGCCGTGCAAATCGATCGCGCCGATGCTGGACGATCTCGCCAAGGAATATTCGGGCCGCCTCAAGGTCGTGAAGATCAACATCGACGAGAACCAGAAGACCCCGATGACCTATGGCATCCGCGGCATCCCCACGCTGATGGTGTTCAAGGGCGGCAAGGTCGAAGCCACCCAGATCGGCGCCGTCGGCAAGGGGCAGCTGACCCAGATGGTCGACAAGGTCATTGCGCAGGGCCAGGCCAGCGCCTCGGCCTGAAAGCGTTTGTCGCAAACGGCCACGGACGCCCTCGCGGGAACCGTGGCCGGGCCCGCCGGCATGCGTGCGCATCCTGGCCACGCGCCAGTATGCTGAACCCCGTCGCAAGACCCCGCTTGTCTGCGGGCCTTGCGCAATGCTAGATTGATGTCCGGCCGGTGGTGCTTTTGCCCGGCCCTCTTCCCTTCTGTTTCCTCCCGCGCCCCGAGCGCCGACGAGGCTTACCCGTGTCCGATACCGAAAACTCCGTTCAGGGCGAAGACGCCCGCGCGTCGATCCCTGCATCCGAATCCAGCGCCTCCACCGGCAATGAAGGCGGCGAAAGCCAATCCCAGCAACGCGGCAACCGTCCCGATCGCGGCCGTCGCCGGCGCGGCCGCCACGCGCGCGGTGGCAATGGCCAGGGCGGCAATCCCAACGGCCTGCCGGCCGACGTCTCCGGCGATGAAGCCGACGCGGGCGATCCCAAGCGCCTGATCAACCTCACCGAATTGAAGCAGAAGAACTCGGTGAAATTGCTGGAGATGGCCGAGGAACTCGGCATCCAGGAAGGCGTCGCACGCGCGCGCAAGCAGGACGTGATCTTCAACATCCTGCGCGCCCACGCCAAGTCCGGCGGCAGCATCTGGGCCGAGGGCGTGCTGGAAATCCTGCAGGACGGCTTCGGCTTCCTGCGCTCGGCGGATGAAAGTTACCTCGCCGGCCCCGACGACATCTACGTGTCGCCATCGCAGATCCGCCGCTTCAACCTGCGCACCGGCGACTACATCACCGGACGCGTGCGGCACCCGAAGGAAGGCGAGCGCTATTTCGCACTGCTGAAGGTGGACGACATCAACGGCGATCCGCCGGAAGCGTCCAAGAACAAGCTGCTGTTCGAGAACCTCACCCCGCTGTTCCCGCGCAAGGCGTTCCACCTCGAGCGTGGCAACGGTTCGTCCGAAGACATCACCGGCCGCATCCTCGACCTGATCGCGCCGGTCGGCAAGGGGCA
>DATEKI010000312.1:0-2675 GCA_035277545.1 Rhodanobacteraceae bacterium
GGGTCGTGACCAGCCGTGCATTCAATCGGGCACCGCATCCTCGAAGTCGAATTTCTGCGTACTGTCACCCGGCGCTTCATGCTTGAGCATCGCGGCGACCGGTGTGGCGAAGATGGAGACCACGAAGTTCACGGCCAACGCGAGCAGTCCGATGTAGATGCCGTAGTGGTCGTCGCCGAACACGAAGGTGTACACCGGCTTCAATCCCTGGTGCCACGCAAGTGCGCTGCCGAGGATCATGCCCACGGCCCATCCAGCCAGCAGCGCCGAGGCGCGCAACCAGCGCGTGAACAAACCTGCGATCACCGCCGGGAAGATCTGCAGCATCCAGATGCCGCCCAGGAGTTGCAGGTCGATCGCGAATTTGGTCGGCAGGTACAGCACCGCCAGCAGTGCGCCGAATTTCACCAGCAGCGAAATGTTCTTGGCGATCCGTGATTCCTGCGCGTCGGACAAGTTGCCGTTGACGTACGGGCGCCAGATGTTGCGGGTGAAAAGATTCGCGGCGCCGATCGACATGATCGCCGCCGGCACCAGCGCACCCAGCGCGATCGCGGCGAAGCAGAACCCGGCGAACCATGGCGGAAAGCTCGCGTTGATCAGCGCGGGCACCGCCATCGAACCGTCCTTGACGTCGACGTGCGCGGCCAGCGCCATGTAGCCGAGCAGCGCGACCAGTCCCAGCATGATGCTGTACGCGGGCAGCCACACGGCGTTGCGACGGATCGTTTGCGGGCCATCGGCCGACAGCGTCGCGGTGGTCGCGTGCGGATACAGGAACAGCGCGAACGCCGAGCCCAGCGCGAGCGTCGCGAACGACCAGTACTGGTCGGGCTTCAGCAGTACGCCGGTGTCGCCGCCCTTCGCGGCAAACGCCTTCCCGGCCGCATCGAACACCGCGCCGTAGCCGCCCAGTTTGATCGGGATGACCACCACCGCCGCGATCACGGTGATGTAGAGCATCGCGTCCTTCACGAACGCGATCAGCGCCGGCGCGCGCAGGCCGCTCGAATACGTGTACAGCGCCAGGATCACGAACGCGATGACGAGAGGTGTTTCGCGGCCGATGCCGAGCACACCGAGGCCCATAGCCTCGAACACCTTTTCGAGGCCCACCAATTGCAATGCAATGTACGGCATGGTCGCGAGTACGCCGGTGATGGCGACCGCGAGCGCCAGGCCGCGGCTGCCGTAGCGGCCTTCCACGAAATCGGCCGAGGTGATCCAGCCGTGCTTGCGGCACACGTTCCACAGGCGCGGCATGGTCAGGAACACGATCGGGTACACGAACACGGTGTACGGCATCGCGAAGAAACCGTAGGCGCCGACCGCGTAGACGAGCGCCGGCACCGCGATCAGCGTGTACGCGGTGTACAGGTCGCCGCCCAACAGGAACCAGGTGACGAAGGCCCCGAAGCGGCGTCCGCCCAGGCCCCATTCGTGCAATTGCGAGAGATCGCCACGGCGCCAGCGTGCCGCGAAGAAACCCAGCACCGTCACCAGCAGGAAGAAGAACGCGAACACGCCGAGCGCGGTGCCGTCGAACCGGACGCCCGATCCTGAAGGCAACGTCACGTGCGCCACCCGCGGTGCACGATCCAGGTCAGCAGCGCGGCCAGCACGACCCACGCGAACTGCCACACATAGAAGAAAGGAAATCCGGCGACCGTCGGTTGCGTGCGGTTGTAGAACGGCACCCACAACAGCGCGATGAAGGGGATCAGCAGCACCACCGGCAACCATCGACGCAATGTCCGCACGCAGGTTCCCCGGCCGCGACTCGCGGCGTTCGCCAAGGCATCGTATGCTGGCGCGCGGTTGCGGTCGCTGGCAAGTGCCGGATCGGTCGCGCCGGCCTATCCATTCGACGGGGAAAACCAGGCAATGCCCAGCAACGTCACTCGCGGTCCACGCCAGATCTGGCAGGCGCTGGTCTGGTCGCTCAAGGGGCTGCGCGAAGGCTGGCGCGTCGAGGCGTCGTTCCGCCTCGAAGTGACCTTGCTCGTGATCCTTTTCCCGATCGGGCTGTGGTTCGGCCACGGCGCGATCGAGAAGGCGCTGCTGGCCGGATCGCTGCTGCCGGTACTGGCTGCGGAGATGCTCAACTCCGCGATCGAGGTGGTGGTGGACAAGTTGTGGCCCGAATACCACGAGAACGCGGGGCGCGCCAAGGACATGGGTTCGGCGGCCGTGTTCTTGTTGATGATGAACGTGCTGGTGATCTGGGGCGTGATCCTTCTTCCGAGGGTCTTCTAGCTTCGTTCCGGCGCCATTGCGCGGACTTGCGGCGCGTGCTGCAATCCACTTGTCGACCCCAGGGAGGATTCGCCATGCGTAGCTTGCGTGTGTTGCTTGCGGGCCTTGCGATGCTGCTTGCCTGTGGCCTGCT
The DNA here is from genome assembly GCA_035277545.1 of Rhodanobacteraceae bacterium. Lineage (GTDB taxonomy): Bacteria > Pseudomonadota > Gammaproteobacteria > Xanthomonadales > Rhodanobacteraceae > 66-474. Next base: position 2,390 of record DATEKI010000312.1, read on the forward strand.
GTCTGGCTGCGGTTACAACCAGATCCAGACCAAGGACGAGGCCGTCAAGGCCGCATGGTCGGAAGTGATCAACCAGTACCAGCGCCGCGCCGACCTGGTGCCCAACCTGGTCGCGACGGTGAAGGGTTACGCCGCCCACGAGGAAAAGGTGTTCCGCGAAGTCACCGAGGCACGCGCGAAAGTCGGGCAGGTCACCGTCAACGCCGACGACGCGGCGTCGCTCGCGAAGTACCAGGCGGTGCAGGGCGAATTGTCGAGTGCGCTGACGCGCCTGATGGCGGTGTCG